>JACPCS010000040.1 GCA_016184455.1 Acidobacteriota bacterium | reverse complement strand
TCGTTAGGTGTCGATCTACGACGTCCCCCTTTTCGAAGGATTTCTCCAATGAACTCGGCGCGCTCAACTCTCAGGTTCGGCTAATTTGGACAGCAGTGATCGCAAATCACAAATCACCAATGCAGAAAGTATAATCTGCGGCGGTCGCACCCGCGGGGTCCCCAACGCGCGGTGTGTGCGCGTTGGGGTGCAACCAGAATGGTGCAAACCGCTAAAATCTTCGGATTCGCGCGCGGATCGCGCGTGCGGTTGACGCTTTTCAACACGGTTTTCAACAGGAACTGCGGAAATCCCGCGCCGTGCGCACGGGAGATCGCCCTAAGGTGGACCTGACGGTTCGCCTCTACGGAAGGATCGAATGAAGCGAAAAGTGACCATCGTCGGCGGCGCGGGCAATGTCGGCGCGACCGTCGGGCGTGCGATTGCCGAGAAGGAGCTGGGCGACGTCGTGCTGGTCGACATCGCCGATCAGAAGGCGGGCGGCGTCGCGCTCGACATGTACGAGACGTGTCCGATTCTCGGATCCGATTCGCGCATCATCGGCGGCAGCGACTGGAGCGCCGCCGCCGGCTCCGACATCGTCGTCATCACGTCGGGCAAGCCGCGCAAGCCGGGGATGAGCCGCGACGACCTCGTGCGTGACAATTTTGAAATCATGAAGAGCATCGCGCCGAACGTTGTCGCGCACTGCCCGAACAGCATCATGATTCCGGTGGCGAACCCGCTCGACGCAATGGCGCAGGCGCTCTTCCGGCTGACGAAGTTCCCGCGCGAGCGCGTCATCGGCATGGCGGGCGTGCTCGATTCCGCGCGCATGAGCACGTTCATCGCCATGGAGCTGAACGTCTCGGTCGAGAACATCCATTCGTTCGTGCTGGGCGGCCACGGCGACACGATGGTGCCGCTGGCGCGCTATTCGACGGTGGCCGGCGTGCCGATTACCGAGCTGCTGTCGAAGGACCGGATCGACGCGATTGCAGCGCGGACGGCAAACGGCGGCGCGGAAATTACAAAACTCGTCGGCACGAGCGCCTGGTACGCGCCGGGTGCGGCGGTCGCGGAGATGGTCGAGGCCATCCTGCGTGACAAGAAGAAGATCCTGCCGTGCTCCGTGTTCCTGCAGGGCGAGTACGGGATTCGCGATCTGTTCGTCGGCGTGCCGGTGAAGCTCGGCGCGCGCGGCGTCGAGGAGATCTTCCAGATCACGCTGACGCCGGAGGAAGACGCCGCGCTCAAGAAGTCGGCCGCGGCGGTCAAAGAGCTCGTCGATGTGATTGGGATGTAGGAGCCCGATCCTAAACGTCTGTCCTTCGCCGGATTTCGGCGAAAGACGCGGCTACAGGCGCGCGGGGGTGGAAGTTTTTGCCGCGCCGGCTGCTCTCGACGACGTTCGTTTCTGCGTACTCGGGCCCGGGCCGCCGGCGGCCGTCAGGCCTCGGGATCCATGCAATCCGACGCGTTCGCTGGAGTATCCTTTCGCGTTCGTTCCCATATCACTCGAATCGGCTCCGACGTGTCGCCCGTTCTGGACGCGAGGAGGATGTATGCCTTTCCGAGGGGAACCGCTGTCGGCGATCGCGGGATACTGGCCGCCCGTCCTTCGTGTCACGGCCGTCGTGGTGTTATTGAGCGCGGGACTACCAAGTGCCGCCAACGCGCAAGCAACTTCAGCAACAGAGTACCTCGCGAAGCTGTGCCCCACGCACTCATCCGAACCCGCCTGCCAGCCCGGTGTCGTCGTCTCCGAAGAGGAGGCGTGGGTCTTGGTGCGTGCAGCCTGCCGCACGGACAGGAGCGACACCTGCCGAGAGTTTCTGGCGCGACTGGGGCCAGTACTCACGTTTGATGCGAAGAGAAAGTCGTGGTCGGCGGAGTGGGAACGCGGACCGCTGCCGCTGAAGTTCGACGTCGCCGGCACGCCGACCCTGCGGCTTCGGCCCGGTGCAGCCCGTCCGCTCAAAATCGTCGTTACAGACATCTCACCGTTGACCTATTCGGCGCAGCCGGGTACACCCAAAGAGGAAGACCTGGCGGTTGTCGCCAATTTGAAAACGTTTCTCGCGCTCGCCGGCACCGGCGTGCAGGGACTCCTGCAGACACTCGCCGCGGTACCTGCCCTCGGTCCTGCTCCCTCGCCGAACGGTGCACCTCAACCGCCGCCGCCCCAGTTTTCCCCGAAGATCGCTCCCCCTGCGCCAACGGGTCCGCCGTGTAAACCTCCCGATGTGGCGCCGGTCGCCGCGATCGTTCGCGATCGCAACCTTCAGCTCGTGGACCTGGCCCGCGCAATGCGCCAGCTCGAGACCGAGCTCGACGCGGTCGAACGAGCGAGGGTCGCGTTCGTCAGGCAGGTTCAGGTCGCTGAGGACGGTACGCTCGTTCTACTGGCCGCGTTGCCTCGGCCGAGCAGCCAGGGATTAGAGAAGGCGTTTTCAGCGTTCGAGGTTGCAGTGGCCGCGCTCCGCGGGCACACCGATCAACTCGCGTCGTGCCAGCCCGCCCTGAGCGCGTTTTCTGCACTGCTGGCGGGACCCGCCGATCGCACCGTTCTTGGCACCCTCGGCAAAGAGGTGGCCGCTACAAGCGGGAGTTGCACGATCGCCGGTTCCGCGGCGCAACGCTCGCTCGGCTTTTCGCTGGCGGAGCAGGCCGAGGAGCTCGTTGCGTGCTCGACGAAGCTGCCGGAGACCACCAAGCTGTATGCGGCGGCTCTCAAGGGTTTTACGGACCGGCTCATCGACCCCGTGCAGGCGGAGGCGAAGGTCTGGGCCGCGGTCGACAAAGCTGCTGCAAGCAAGGCGCGGGCGCTCGCGGGATTGGAAACGCTGACGCGCGAAGTCCAGAATGCGCGCCAGCGCACGTGGGGCGGTGTCCTGATTCGAGAGATAGCGGTCTCGCGTCAGAATCCACAGTTGCCGTGGAACAAGGCCCAGAGCCACAGCATTGTGGTCAAGGCGGACTCTCCGTACGTGAAGGAACTGACGCTCTCACGTGAACCGTCCCTCGAGCATCCATTCCGACTCGAGTCAGCGACAGGACAAGTACTTGGCTATGGGATCGGGATCATCTACACACCACTGTATGAGCATGGTTGGACCGCCGTTGCACCGCCCGGCAGCACGACGAAAGTCATCACCGAAACGAAGCGGGAGACTCGAGCGGGGGATCTCGCCGCGTTCCTGAGCTACCGCTTTACGCAGCATTGGCCGCACACGGCATTCATTGAACCCATTGTCGATCTCGGTGTCGGCGTGACGAGCGATCGACCGGCATTCTTCCTCGGCGGCGCGTTGCAGATCGGGCGTGTCGCGCGACTGGGATACGGCTGGTCGCCACAGCGGATTACCCGGCTCGCGCCGGGGCAGGAAGTGGGCGTCATCGAGGTGGCGAGCAACGACGACATCCGGACGCGCAAGGCGTTCGAGCTGAAGAACTCGTACGTGAGCCTTGTCTTCGCGCTCGATTCGCTCTCGCTGTTCAATCGGCCCTGACGCTCGGGGTCTTCGATCCGTCAGGCTTTCGGCACTTCCGGCCGCATGTGGACCGACAGCCGCTGCAGCGCGCGGCCCACGGCCATGCGTGCGGCATCGAGGCTGCGCATCCCGAAGTGCTGCGCGATCTCCTTCACGCTCCACTGCACCTCGACGCGCGCGAGGACGATCTTCCGATCGCGGGCCTTCAGTTCCTGGAGCGCCCGTCGATAGCGCTCGTACGACTCTGCCTGGATGGCGAATTCGAGAGGCGACGTCAGATCGCCCGCCACCTCGTCGGCGAGCGGCGCCGGGGCGGGTTGACGCGTGACGCGACGCACCTCGTCCCGGATGCGGTTGATGACCGACCGCCGCAGGTAGGCCTGCATGGCGCCGACGTGCCGGGGCTCGAAGGCGTCGAGCCGCTGGAGCGCATGGAGCACCGCCTCCTGCACCAGGTCGCCGGTATCGAGGGCGCCACGGGCGGCAGGCGGGAGCTTGCCGTGCGCCCACCGCTTCAGGGCCGGCAGGCACCGCTGCAGGAGCGCCTCGACCGCCAGCCGATCGCCGCCGCGGGCCCGGATTACGAGCTCGATGGTCGGCTCGTCGCTCAGAAGCGGATCGGCAGGCCTGTGGTCGGCCGGGGACATCCGCGAGGCGCGCTCGGTCATGAGTGGGTGGCTCAGCATCATAGTCTCCCTCACGGGCAGGACACCCGTCTGAAACTCCTGCCTGTCTGGTATTAACGACAGGAGGTGCCTCGACCGAACAGGCTGGGACGCCATAAGCCTGTTATTCTCTGGCCCGCCATGATCGGCACCGCCGTCTCCCATTACCGCGTCACCGGAAAGCTCGGGATCGGAGGGATGGGGATTGTCTACGACGCGGTCGACGTGCATCTGGGCAGGGCGGTCGCCCTTAAATTCCTCCCCGAGGAGCTTGCCGGCGATCCCGATGCCGTCCGCCGGCTGCGCCGCGAGGCGCAGATTATCGCCGGCCTCAATCACCCGAACATCTGCACGGTCTACGAATTCGACGAGCACGACGGCGCCACGTTCATCGCGATGGAGCGGGTCGAGGGACGCAACCTCAAGCTCCACATGGCGCAGCGGCGGCTGGCCACGCCCGACGTCATCGCGATCGCGCTGCAGGTCACCGCCGCGCTCGAGACGGCGCACACGGCCGGCATCGTCCACCGCGACGTCAAGCCGGGCAATATCATCGTCGGCCCGACGGGGACCGTGAAGGTGCTCGATTTCGGGCTGGCCCGCCGCTTCATGCTGCCGGCCTCGGGCGAGGGGGTGATCGGCGGGTCGACCATTCCGGGACGGCCCATTGGGACCGTCAACTACATGGCGCCCGAGCGGATCCTGCAGCTGCCATTGGATCCGCGGAGCGATCTGTTTTCACTTGGCGTGGCGATCTACGAGATGGCGACGGGGCGGCTGCCGTTTGGGGGCGCGTCCCCGTCCGATACCGTGACCAACATTCTCGAGAACGACCCGACTCCGCTGACGCAACTCGCGTCCGATCGGCCGGTTGCCCTGGAACGCATCGTCACCCGGCTGCTCGCCAGGCGCGCCGACGAACGGTACCAGAGTGCCGCCGACCTGCACGATGCGTTGGCTGCCGTCAGACCCCGACGGGTATCTGCTTTCCCCTGGCCTCGAGGAAGAACGTAGCGTACGGATCTGGATCGGATCCGACCTCTTGTCATGGGCGTTTGGGCGGCTGCGACCACACGTCCGGCTGTCCCCAACTAACCTGGATTTGATCGTCCTTCTTATCCGGTTCTATCTCCAGTTCCCACACGTTGTCCCCGACGGGTTTCGCCGTTTTGGCGAATTCCTCCCACGTGCCGCTCTTCAGACGCACCCGAAGTTTCAACGGCCCTTGATCGTTCTGGTCGAAGGCCACACACTCCTTCAGCTTTCTGTTGCCCTGCGCGTCCTCCTCGATCGTAATCTTCTGGTCCTGGCCTGGATTCGAACCCTTGATGCTGGGATTCCCCGACTTCATCCGCCAACGAATGCTGCTGCTGTTTCCGACACCGCCGCCCATCATTCACCTCCATCTGCAAAAACGTGTCTCCCAGCCGGGCGCCGCGCGCGCGACATCACCGCTCAGTCATCGCGCGGATCTCTGGCCGGGCCGCGAAACTGCGGCCCTCGGGTTCCGACAGCGAAGCCCGAAGATTCATAACGAGCTTCCGCGCAACGGCGAATTCCGCTTCGGCCGATGCGTGGTTGCCCCCCGCCTCCAGCGCGCGTCCGTACCAGAAGTGCGCTTGTGCCTGCAACTCCGGATTGAGCGCGGCCCGACGCTCGGCCGGGAGCGCATCGAGCACAGCCAACGCCTGCTCTCCACGTCTTTCGAGCAGGTACACTCGTGCCAGCAGAGTGCGACAGGTGGCCTCGAGCGCGACGCGCTGCATGCGCGTGGCCTGTGCGAGACTCCCCTCGATGGCGCGACGTCCGCTCGCGATGCGGCCCGCCTGAGCATCGAGCAGCCCGAGATACGCCCGCGCCAGTACTGTGGCGCCTTCGGCGAAGGCATCTGTGCCGCGTGACGCGGCCGCCTCGAAATACCGACGGGCGTCGGCGAAGCGTCCCGATTCATACGCCAGGTGTCCCATCGCCCAGTCGAGCGCGGGCCTCGTCCATCCGACGTCTTTCCGAGCGTCTAGATCGGCTAACGCTGCGTTCAGATCCGCCTGCGCCCCATGGAAGTCACCAAGCTTGGTCCGAACCAAGCCAAGGATCATCCGCGCGCGCGCGCCGGGCCGGCCGGAACCGTCCATCGCGGCCTCCGAAAGGAGACTTCGAGCCCTCACGTAGTCGCCACGCTCCAGCCGCGCTTGGGCGAGATCGAGTGTCGCGGACGACGCCCATTGGTCGAGGTTCCGCTCCCTCGCGAGCGCCAGCGCGCGATTGATCTCGCGTTCCGCGTCGTCATACCTCGCCGCGTAGTGGTAGTACGCTCCGATGGCAAGAAGACACACGACCTCGAAATAGGGATCGCCAAGCTTCTGGTGGACGACAAGCGCATGCTGGACGTCGCGCAGCGCCGTGTCTGGCTCGTCGCCGTACAGGATTCGGAGTGCGCCGCTGTTGGCCTGAACCTGCGCCGCGCGCCGCTCATCGCCGAGCCGCTCGTACAGTGCCGCACTCTCCCGGTAATACCTCGCTGCTTGCGCGCTGTTGCCCAACCGTTCGTGTGCGACGCCGAGATCCATCAGCAGCATGGGGACGAGCACGACGTCGCCAGCCGTTCGGGTGAGGTCGATGGCCCGTTCCCACGCCGCGATCGCCTCGGGGAACCGTCCCTGCTCGGTCGCGACGAGCCCAACGTAGAAGTGGGCGCGGGGCAAGGCGTACGTGAGCTGGATCTCCTCGACGGTCTTCAACGCGCTTTCCGCGTGAGCCCTGGCCTCTTGGCGTTCGTCCTCGCTGCCGCGCCTCAGCGCGTCGGCAAGGCACAGGAGCGCCTGTGCTTCGCCTGCGCGCAAACCAAGCTGCCGATAGTGTGCGAGCGCCTGCTGCCCGTGCTGTTTGGCCGTGGCCGGTTCCTGCAGCCGGTTGTACACCCAGCACAGCTCCAGATGCGGCCGCACAAGCGATGTGTCCATGGCCAACGCCTGGTGATAGCTGGCAACCGCCGCAGTCCAGCCCTCCTTCGCGTCCGCCTGCCGGTCCTGAAATGCGGCAAGCTCCATCACCCACCGTGAGTCATCATGAAAACGGCTGGTCAGGTCGCGAAGCCGGCTCTCTGCCGTGGCGACGTCCCGACGCGCCTCGGCCGCGACTGCCTCGATGAAGAGTCGATCTGCGGTCGATGTCGTCTCGTCGAGATTGCGGAACGCCTGCTGTCCCGCCTCCGCCGCTTCGTCGTCGCGGCGCATCAGCCGTGCAACCCGGCTGCGCCACGCCCACAGCAGCGAATTGCGGGCGTCCTGTTCCGACGCTGTCGTGAACCATCGCAGCGCCGATGCGTACTCCTGCTCGTCGTACGCATCGAGGCCTTCTGCGAACGCTGCCGCCGCGTCGATCGAACGCATGCGGGGCGCCGACGCAGGCTCGCCGATCACGAGTCTGCGTCCCAGCCGAGCGAGGCGCAGCTGAAGCGGTTCGCTTGCGAGGACGCCCGTCTCGACTCGCTCTGCAAGAAGTGGCATCAACCCGTAGCTGGAGTCCTTCAGCAGTGACGAGATCACCGGTCCCGCTTCCACCAATGTCTCAGCCGTCGCCAGGAGTGGGTCGCGCAGCTCCGCACGAGCCAGCCACGCGCCGTTCTCGTACACCAGCGAAGGGATAATGACGATTCGGGCGCCGCTGCCGGCGGCGATTGCCTGCAGCGCCTCGCGACTCGAGACATCGTTGCCCGGCTGCTGGAAGCGGCGCACGAGCTGTAACAGCCGGTCGTACGGTACGACGCGCACGACACGCGAGTCGGCCAGCTGATCGATCAACTCCCGCGTGAGCGCCATCCGGTACGCATCGAGCTCCGCGTATCCCGTCTGATTGACCACAGGGACGACCGCCACCGGAATCCGCTCGACGGGCCAGAACACCCAGAGCGGCGCGCCGACCAGCACGGCGATCACTACCGCAGCCGCGGCGACGATGCGTCTCCGCGTCCACCGCCGCCGTGTCGGGAGGGGTCGCTTTATCACCTCTACTGAGGGCAGCGCCTCCGTGCGCAGATCGATCGGCAGCGTACGGCCCTGCATCCGCCGCAGCGCGCGCGCCAGGTCGCGGGCGCTCTGGAACCGCACGGCCGGCTCCTTGTGCAGCGCGCGGAAGACGACCTGCTCGAGCGCTTCCGAGGATAGCCGCCCTTGAACGGCACGTCGCCCGCGAGCATCTCGTACAGCACGGCGCCGAGCGCCCAGATGTCGCTGCGGGCGTCGGCTTCGTCGCCGCGCGCCTGCTCGGGCGACATGTAGGCGATCGTGCCGATGGTCGATCCTTCGAGCGTCAGCTTGAAGCGCGCATCGGCAAACTTGGCAAGCCCGAAATCGAGGATCTTGACGCCGTCGGGCGTGAGCATCAGGTTGCCGGGCTTGATGTCGCGGTGAATCACCCCCTGCGCGTGCGCCTTCGCAAGCCCCTCGGCCACCTGCGCGGCGATGTCGATGGCGTCCTCCACGGCCAGCCCTCCGCCCTCGAGCCGCTTCTTGAGCGTCTCGCCCTCGTACTGCGCCATGACGATGAAGAGCTGGCCGTCATCGGCGGTGCCGATGTCGTGAATGGTGCAGATGTTCGGGTGGTCGGTGGCCGAGGCGGCCTGCGCCTCGCGAATGAAGCGCTCCTTCGCGCTCTCGTCGTGGCTCCACTGCGGCGGCAGGAACTTCAGCGCGACGCGGCGTCCGAGGCGGGTGTCGCGCGCCGCATAGACGAGCCCCATGCCGCCGCCGCCGAGGCGCGCCACGATCTCGTAGTGCGCCACGGTCCTGCCAACCAGCATGTCAGCGGGCGCCTTGTCCACCGGCGAGCCTCCTGGGCCCCAGGCCGAGCAAGCTGTTATGAGCCGGGCGCTATGATACGCGTTTCCGGCTGCGGGTGTTCAGGTTCGTGCCCTTCCGCGTTGTTAGGGACAGAAGGAGGACAGAACCATGATGACCCGTAGATTCGCTCTCGCCGCGTGCGCCGTCGTGCTCACCGGCATGCTGGGTGCCGCGTCCACACAGGCCTGGACGTCCGTCGATCGCATCAACCACCTGACGTTCAGCGGCGCCGTCGCGCTGCCTGGCGTCACACTCCCCGCGGGCACCTATACGTTCGAGGCGGGTCCGCTGGACACCGATCCGTACCTCGTGCGCGTGCTGACGCGCGACCGTCAGAAGGTGCTGTACCAGGGCTTCACGATCCCCGTTGCGCGGCCGGCGGGCCGGGTGCCAGCCGTGATGTTCGGGGAGGCGCTGGCGGGCGCACCGATGCCGATCCGGGTGTGGTACCCGACTCGGTCGGGCATCGGCCACCAGTTCCGGTACTAGCCCGTCGCGGGCAGAAGGAGATGATCCATGCGCACTCGCATTCTCGCGTTCGCGCTCGTCGGCCTCGCGGCGGCCGCGGCGCTCTCGGCGCAGTCGCTCACGCAGGTGAACCACCTGACGTTCAGGCAGACGGTGGCGCTGCCGGGCGTCGTGCTCCCGCCCGGCAGCTATTCGTTCGAGCTGAACGTCTCGGCGCACAACGTCGTGCGGGTCATGACCCGCGATCGCCAGCAGCACGTGTTTCTCGGCATGACGGTCCCGGTGGAGCGGCCCGCCGGTCCGCGTGGCGCGCGCGTGCTGCTGGGCGAGGCCCCGGCCGGGCAGCCGATGCCGATCAGGGTGTGGTACCCGGCGAACTCCCCAAACGGATACCGGTTCCTCTACTAGGGTGGCGGTGCGAGAAGTGCGACGGTGCAAGGGTGCACGCGTCGCACTTCGCACCGTCGGACGCACCAGCGCACCCTCGCACCGTTTCGCCCTGCTCGTGTAAGATCAAGAGCCGGTTGCGTTCGCTGACTCTCAATCCCGAATTTCTCCCGTGAAAATCCACGAATACCAGGCCAAGTCGGTATTGGCGCGGTTCGGTGTGCCCGTCCCGCGCGGTGAGGTGGCGTTCTCGGCGGTCGAAGCGGGCAAGGCGGTGCGCCGTCTGGGCAGCAGCGTCGTGGTGGTCAAGGCGCAGATCCACGCCGGCGGCCGCGGCAAGGGCGGTGGTGTGAGGCTCGCCAGGTCGGCCGACGAGGCCGAGCAGATGGCCAGGCAGATGATCGGCATGACGCTGGTGACGCACCAGACCGGCCCCGAGGGCCGGAAGGTCGGCCGCGTCCTCATCGAAGAAGGTCTTCAGATCGACCGCGAGCTGTATCTCAGCGTCCTCATCGACCGCGCGGCCGCATGCCCCGTCGTCATCGCGAGCGCGGCCGGCGGCATGGACATCGAGGAAGTGGCCGCCAAGGAGCCGCACAAGATCCTCAAGGAGTACGTCGACCGCGGCACCGGCATCGTCCCGTTCCAGGCGCGCAAGCTGGCGTTCGGCATGGGGCTCGACGGCGGTCCGGCGCAGAAGCTGGTCAAGCTGCTCGAGGCCGTCTACCGCGCGTTCATCGAGACCGACGCGTCACTCATCGAAATCAATCCGCTGATCCTGACGAAGGGCGGCGACCTGCTGGCGCTGGACGCGAAGGTCAGCTTCGACGACAACGCGCTCTATCGCCACCCCGACCTCCGCGATCTGCGCGATCTCGCCGAGGAGGACCCGCTCGAGGTCGAAGCCTCGAAGTTCTCGTTGAACTACATCCGGCTCGACGGCAACATCGGCTGCATGGTGAACGGCGCCGGCCTGGCGATGGCGACGATGGACATCATCAAGCTCGCCGGGGGCGAGCCGGCGAACTTCCTCGACGTGGGCGGCGGCGCCAGCGCCGAACAGATCCGGAACGCGTTCAAGATTCTGATGTCGGACAAGAACGTGCGCGCCGTGCTCATCAACATCTTCGGCGGCATTCTGCGCTGTGACGTCCTGGCGCAGGGCGTCATCGCGGCCGTGCGGGAGCTCGGCGTGCCGGTGCCGATCGTCATCCGCATGGAAGGGACGAACGTCGAGGAAGGCAAGCGCATGCTGAAGGAGAGCGGCCTGAACTTCACGACGGCCGATTCGATGGGCGAAGCCGCGCAGAAGGTCGTGGCGCTCGCGGGGGGCCGCTGATATGGCGGTCCTGCTCGACAAGAACACCCGCCTCATTGTCCAGGGGCTCACGGGCCGCGAGGGCACCTTCCACGCCAAGCAGGCTGCGGCCTACGGCACGACAGTCGTCGGCGGCGTCACGCCGGGCAAGGGCGGGACGACGCACGAGGGGTGGCCGGTGTTCAACAGCGTGGACGACGCCGTGCACGAGACCGGCGCGAACGCATCGGTGATTTTCGTGCCGCCGCCGTATGCGGCCGACGCGATCATGGAGGCGGCTGATGCAGGCATCCCGCTCGCCGTCTGCATCACCGAAGGCATTCCCGTCGTCGACATGCTCAAGGCGATGACCTTTATGGAAGGGACGTCGACGCGTCTGGTTGGACCGAACTGTCCGGGCGTGATCTCAGCGGGGAAGGCGAAGGCCGGCATCATCCCGGGCCACATCTGCCGCGAAGGGCGCGTCGGCATCGTGTCGAAGAGCGGCACGCTGACCTACGAAGCGATTCATCAGCTCACGCGCCTCGGCATGGGCCAGACGACCTGCATCGGCATTGGGGGCGATCCGCTCATCGGGACCACCTTCATCGACGCGCTGCGCCTGTTCGCCGCCGACCCGGATACCGACGCGGTGATCATGATTGGCGAGATCGGCGGCGCGGCGGAGGAGGAAGCGGCCGAGTTCATCACGCGCGAGTTCAAGAAGCCGGTCGTCGGATTCATCGCGGGCCAGACCGCGCCGCCCGGCCGCCGGATGGGGCACGCGGGCGCCATCATCGCCGGCGGCAAGGGCACGGCCGCGGAGAAGATGGCGGCGCTCATGCAGGCAGGCGTGCACGTGGTGAAGAGCCCGGCCGAGATGGGCGCCAAAATGAGAGAAGTATTGGGTCCGTAGGACGGGTCTCGCCGAACACGAGCGAAGAACCGTGAGGCAGACCCGCCGGGGAATGTCATGGAACGCACACTCGCCATCATCAAGCCTGACGCTGTGGAACGGCGCCTGGTCGGACAGATCCTGGCACGCATCGAAGCCGCCGGCTTCACGATTCGCGCCATGCGCCTGCAGCACCTGACCAAGCAGGAGGCGGAAGGCTTCTACGCGGTGCACCGCGAGCGGCCGTTCTTCCCGAGCCTCACCGCCTTCATGTCGTCCGGGCCGTGCGTGCTCGTCGCGCTCGAGGCGCCGGACGCCATCAGAACGTGGCGGGCGCTCATGGGCGCGACCGATCCGGCCAGGGCCGACGCGGGCACGCTGCGCAAGGAGTTCGGCAGCTCGATCGAGCGAAATGCCACGCACGGCTCCGATGCGCCCGAGACGGCGGCCTTCGAGCTGCGCTACTTTTTCCGCGGGATGGAGATCTTCTAGAGCGTGTAGGGCGGGTCTCGCCGAGCAGGGTGAACGAGGCGAGGCAGACCCGCCGATGGGATATGGGCCGCATCCTGATCGTTCTCGGCCTCGTGCTCCTGGGCGTGGGGCTGCTCGTCAACCTCGGCGTCCCCATCGGCCGGCTCCCGGGCGACATTTCCATCCGCCGCGGGAATTTTTCGTTTTACTTTCCGCTGACCACATCCATAATTGCCAGTATTCTCCTCACGCTCCTGCTGATGTTCCTGAGCAGGCGCTAGCCTGGAGCCCACAGCCCAAAGCCAAGAGCCGTCCCCGCATGCCTTCGATCAAAGCCGACAGGTGGATCAAGAAGATGGCGCTCGAGCACGGGATGATCGAGCCGTTCGAGGACCGGCAGGTGCGCGCGGGCGTC
>JACPCS010000039.1 GCA_016184455.1 Acidobacteriota bacterium | reverse complement strand
CGAGGGGCTGACTCTGAGTCCGGCGGACGCCGGACACCACGTAACTGCCTACTGCCGCCCCGCCGCCTGCCGCTCGCGCTCGGCGCGCACGAAGAACACCCCATCGGTCACCACGGCATCGCCCGGCTGCAGCCCCGCGATCACCAGCACCTGATCGCCGCTCGCGCCGCCGACTTCCACCTTGCGCTCGATGAACCGCCCGCGCTGCGCCTCGTCGGCGACATAGACGACGGAGTCGCTTCCGACCACCTGCAGGGTCGACGCGCAGCTTGGCCGTCCGCGTCTCCTGCTGCACCTGCGGATCGATGTAGCTGACCAGGCCTCGCAGCGCGAGGCCCGGATACGCGGCGCTGGTGATCGTCGCCGGG
The DNA here is from genome assembly GCA_016184455.1 of Acidobacteriota bacterium. GTDB lineage: Bacteria > Acidobacteriota > Vicinamibacteria > Vicinamibacterales > UBA2999 > MELF01. The sequence goes on along the minus strand of JACPCS010000039.1, from coordinate 9,893 downwards.
CTGCCCACGCGCACGCGCGCGAAGTCGCGCTCGAACAGATCCGCGATGACCCAGACCGTCGACAGATCCACGATCGTGAAGAGCGGCGTCGACGGATCGATGTTGAGACCGACGTTGGCCGCACGCCGCGTCACCACGCCGGCAAACGGCGCGCGCACCGGCATGGTCGTCACGACGTCCTGCGGCCCGGTGAGCCGCTGCGTGCGCTCTTCGGGGATGCCGAGCAGCACGAGCCGCGACCGCGCAATCTCGACCTCCGCATCGATGCGGGCCCGCTCGGCCTCGTGCATCTCGAGCTCCTCGCGGGTGGCGGCGCCGATCGCGGTCAGCCGCTGCGTGCGCGTCTGCCGCTGCTGGTGCGTGAGCTGCTCGGCCCGCGCGGCGATGAACTGCGTCTGCGCCTCGGCCAGCTCGGGGCTGTAGATCGTGGCCAGTGGGTCCTGCGCGTTCACGCGCGCGCCGAGCTCCGCATGCACCTGTGTCACGCGGCCGGAGACGAGCGAGGTGACAACGACCTCCCGGTACGCATTCGGCTGGACGATGCCCGGGATGCGGAGCCGGGCCGCGGCGGTGCCGGCCGTGGCGGCGACGGTCCGGATGCCCGCGCGGTCTGCCATCTCGGGCGTGAAGTGCACGGCGATCTCGGCCCCGTGTCCGGGATCCGGGATCCGGGACCCGGGATCCGGCGTTCCGAGTGCATGGGTTCCGGGCTCATGGGTGCCCGTGACAGGCGCGTGCAGCTCGGATCCCGGATCCCCGGATGCCGGCACAGTGGTGCCGCGCAGCGAGTAGCCGATCGCGATGCCGATGGCGACCAGTGCGGCGGCGCCTGCGGCGACGAGCGGCCACGTGGGTCGGCCGTCGTTCACGGAATCTCTCCGAACGCGCGGGCCACCGCCGTCCGCGCGTCATAGGCGCGCATCAGCACCGTCGTGTAGCCGGCCTCTACGTCGAGGTACCGGCGCTGTTCCGCCAGCACGTCCGAGAGCGGAAACCGGCCGAGATCGTAGGCTTCGAGCATCACTTCGACATTCTGACGCGCCAGGGTCCGGATAGTGGCGGCGTACAGCTCGACGGCGCGCCGCGTCTCCCGCTCGCGCGCGAGCGCGGCGTCGATCTCGGCCCTCGCCGCGCGCTGCCGCGCGGCAAACAGCGCTTCGGCGCCCGTCCGCTCCGCCTCCGCGGCGGCGAGCGCCCCCTGATTGCGGTTCCGCCAGGGGAGCGTGACGCGCGCGCCCCGAATCGCATGCGCGTGTACCCGGCTGTGAGTGTCACGTCGGTTCGCGCCTCCTCGCGGGCCTGCCCCGCGCGCGCGTCGGCGGACGCGATGCGGGCAATCGCCTCACGGAGATCCGGACGGGCCTCGAGCGCGGCGGTCGGCGTCAGGCGCGGCACGACCGGCGCGCCCGCGACCACCTCGAGCGAATCGGCCAGCATCAGCGGAGCGTCGGGCGCGAGGCCGACCGTCGCCTTCAGCTCGACGAGCGCCGCGGCGACGTCGCCTGCCGCGATCGCCGCTTCCGCTTCGAGCCGCATCGCCTCCACTGCCGCCAGATTGGCGTCGAGCCTCGTCGTGCCGCCTTCGGTGACGCGGCGTTCGAGCAGGTCGCGCATCCGGCGGGCTGCGGTGAGCGACTCGTTGGTCACGTCGAGCGTGCGCTGGGCCGCCAGCAGACGGCCGGCCTGTTCGCGCACGGCGGAGGCCACCAGGCGCTCGCGGTCGCGGACCGAGAGCGAGGTGACCTGCACGGCGCGTTCGGCGCTCGCGAGGCGCGCCGGCCGGCGGAACAGGTCGAGCGGCCACTCCATGCCGACCGTGGTCACGAGCGTGCCTCCGCCGCCCTGTTCCTGCGTGGCGGCGAGCATGGGATTGGGGCGAAGGGCGGCCTGCGTGACCTGCGCGCTCACGACCCCGATCTCGGTCCGCGCCGCCTGGAGTTCCGGCGATCGCTCCAGCGCCATGGCCACGAGCTGCTCGACGCTGATCTCCTGCGCGCGCGCGCCCGAGGTGAACACCAGCAGGCCACAGAAGCCGAGAGCCACAGCAAGAGGTGTCGTCCTGGTCATCGTACGTTTCCCTCGAAGGCTGCCGACCCGCGGCCCGCGGGCCCGTCCCACTCCAGCGTCATCTGCCACGATCCGACCATCGCGAAGTCGCCCGTTGCCTCATAGACTCCGGGACGGCCGGTCGGCGCGATCGTGATCGGGCTCGTCATCACCATGCCCGGCATCGACATCGACGCGCCGAGCCGGACGACGCCGACGTCGACCAGCTCGTTGGTTGCGGCCGAGCGGAACGCGATGACGACGCCGTTGCGCCCCTGACGAAGCTCGCCCGCCGGATTCGACAGCGTGATCATCAGATTGCCGCTCCGCACCGTCTCGAGCGCGACGCCGGGCTCGGGGGCCTGACGCATCCAGAGCCACCACCCGCCGAGTGCGAGCGCGGCGGCAAGTGAGACGACGATAGCGACGCGAGCTCTGGTCCGGCTACCTTCGACGCCGCTCAGGCCAGGAAAGCCGGACGCCACGGACTCGCCGGGGCTGCTGCTCCCTTCGATGAGCGAGCCCCGGCCTACGTACGTAGGGAGGGGCTCGCGGCCTTCGAGAGTCTCAGGCCGCAGACCCGCCGCGAGCCGCAGGCTCCGCTCGTGAATCCAGAAATAGAGCACCGGCGTGACGATGAGCACGTACAGCAGCGACGACACCATGCCGCCGAGCACCGGCGTCGCGAGCGGCTTCATCACTTCGGCGCCGACGCGCCCGCTCCACATGATCGGCAGCAGCCCCGCCACCACCGTCGACACCGTCATGACCTTGGGTCGCAGCCGCAGCAGCGCGCCTTCGACGACTGCGTCGCGCAGGTCGGCCCGGCTCAGCCCGCCGCCGCGCTCGGTTTGTTTCCGCCGTACGGCTTCATCCAGGTAGATGACCATGACGACGCCGGTCTGTACCGCTGTGCCGAACAGCGCAATGAACCCCACCCAGACGGCGACCGAGAAGTTGTAGCCGAGGAGCCACAGCAGGAAGACGCCGCCGGTCAGCGCGAACGGCACGGTCAGCAGGACGTGCGCGGCCTCGAGCGCCGAGTGATACGTGAAGTAGAGCAGCCCGAAGATGACGAGCAGCGTAATCGGCAGAATGACCTGGAGGCGCCGCCGCGCGAGCTCCTGGTTCTCGTAGCGGCCGCTCCAGCCGATGAAGTACCCCGGCGGCAGCGGCACGCGCGCGGCGACGGCGGCGCGCGCCTCCTCGACGAAGCCGCCGACATCGCGCCCTTCGACATTGAGCAGCACGGTGGCGAGCAGCAGGCCGTTTTCGGAGTTGATCATCGCCGCGCCGCGCGTCTGCTCGAACGTTGCGACCTGGGCGAGCGGCACCTGCTCGCCCGAGGGCGTCGCCACGAGCACGTTCCCGAGCGTCTGCACCTCGTCGCGGTACTCGGCGGCATACCGCACGCGAACAGGGAAGCGCTGCCGCCCTTCGAGGGTGCGCGTCACGACGCGCTCGCCCACGGCTGTTTCGATCACCTCCTGGACGGCGTTGACGGTGAGGCCGTACCGGGCGGCCGCCTCGCGATTCACGCGCACGTTGAGGTACTGCGCGCCGACGAGCGGCTCCGGGTACACGTTGGCGGCGCCGGGCACCGAGCGAAGCACGTCGGCCACCTGTCGCGCCAGGCGATCGAGTACCGCGAGATCGCTGCCGTACACCTTCACGCCCACTTCCGACCGCACGCCGGTCGACAGCATGTCGATCCGGTTGATGATCGGCATCGTCCAGATGTTGGTGACGCCCGGGAGCTCGGCGGCCGCGCCAAGCTCGGCGCGCAGCGCCGCGACGGTGAGGCCTGGGCGCCACTGGTCGCGCGGCTTCAGATGTACGACCGTCTCGGTCATGTTGGGCGGGGCGGGATCGGTCGACGTGTCGGCCCGGCCGACCTTGGCCACCGCGTACTCGACCTCGGGCACCTGCATCAGCGCGGCGTTCTGGCGCCGGGCGATCTCCGTGTTCTGCTCGAGCGAGATGCTCGGGTCGGTGATCGGCATGAACATCAAATCGCCTTCGTTGAGCGGAGGCATGAACTCGCTCCCGATGCGCGCCCCCACGAGGAGCGCAGCCGCGAACACGAGCACCGACACCGTCAGCGTGGCCCAGCGGTGGCGCAGCGCGCCCTCGAGCGCCGGCCGGTACAGCCACTGCAGCGCGCGCATGACCGGGTTCGCGCGCTCGTCGTGCATTCGCCCGCCGAGGAGCAGCGTGCAGAGCACCGGCACGAGCGTGACGGCCAGGACGGTGGCCGCCAGCACGGCAAACGTCTTGGTGAAGGCGAGCGGCTGGAAGAGTTTGCCGGCCTGGCCGGTCAGCGCAAACACCGGCACGAACGCCAGCAGGATGATCGCCATCGAGAAGAACACCGGCCGGCCGACGAGCCGCGTCGACTCGAGCACCGCCTGCCACACCGCCCGCCGGTCACGGACGTCGACGCCCGTACGCTCGATTTGCCGGAAAGCGTTCTCCGTGACCACGATCCCGGCGTCGACCAGCACGCCGATCGCGATCGCGATGCCGGCGAGGCTCATGATGTTGGCCGAGATGCCGGCGTAATACATCAGCAGGAACGAGACGAGCACCGCCAGCGGCAGCGGCAGCGTTACCACGAGAATCGAGCGCGCGTGCATCAAGAAGACGATGTGGGCGAGCGTGACGAGCCCGATCTCCTCGAGCAGCGTCAGCCGCAGCGTGTCGACCGCCTGCGAGATGAGCGTCGAGCGGTCGTAGAACGGCACGATGCGCACGCCCTCGGGGAGCCCCGCGCTGATCTGCGCGATGCGCGCCTTGACGCCGTCGATCACCTGCTGCGCGTTGGCGCCGCTGCGCGCCACGATCACGCCGCCGACCGCCTCCGCGTCCCCCTTGACGAGCGACGCGATCCGGAACGCCTCGCCGATCCGCACCTCGCCGACCTGGCTCACGTAGACGGGGACGCCGTTGTAGGAGCCGACGACAATCTGGGCGATGTCGTCGACCGACTGCACGAGGCCGACGCCGCGCACGATCGACCAGGTGCCGCTCGCCTCGAGCACGTTGCCGCCGACGTTCTGGTTGCTGTTGCGGACCGCCTCGACGACCTCGCCGAGGGAGATGTCGTAGGCGCGCAGCCGGTTCGGGTCGACGTCGATCTGATACTGCTGGACGTGCCCGCCGATCGAGGCAACCTCGGCGACGCCGGGCACCGCGTTGAGCTGGTACCGGATGAACCAGTCCTGCAGGCTCCGCAGCTCGCGCAGCGAATGCCGATCGCTCTCGACGGTGTACCAGAAGACGTGGCCGACGCCGGTCGCATCCGGCCCGAGCGTCGGCGTCGTTCCCTCCGGGAGCTGCGCCGATACGAGCCCCAGCCGCTCGAGCACCCGCGTCCGCGCGAAGTACTGATCGACGTCGTCTTCGAAGATGACGTAGATCATCGAGAAGCCGAACGCCGCCTGCGAGCGCACGACGCGCACGCCGGGAAGCCCCTGAAGGTTCACGGTGAGCGGATAGGTGACCTGATCTTCGACTTCCTGCGCGCCATGGCCGGGCCACTCCGTGAAGACGATGACCTGGTTGTCGGAGAGATCGGGGATCGCGTCGATCGGCGTCGCGCCAGCCGCCCACCAGCCCCACACGCCCAGGCCGGCTGCGACCAGCAGGACGAGAACGCGGTTGGTCAGCGAGAGCTCGACGACTCTGTTGAGCGTACTAATGCCCTCCCGCCTCCAGGTGCTGCAGCAGCTCGACGTGCACGCCGCCCGGCGCGTCCAGATAGACGGTGCGGTGCGCCAGCTGATCGGGCTGGGCGCAGTACAGGCGACGCACGCCGCGGTCGCCGGTCTCGGCGTCCGCGGTCAGGAAGCGGCACGCCGGATTGATGCGCGGGTTCGGATTGGACGTGAAGGTCGTGCCCTCGGCTTTGAGGGCGCTCACGACCCGCTCGAGCTCGATCGGCCCGAACCCGATGTGATCGATCGTGCGCCCCGCGGCCGGCGCCGCGTTGTCGTCGCGGACGGCGAACAGATAGAAGACGCCGAGGTCGCGATACCGGATGGCGTCGACCACACCTTTGTACTTGGTGCGATCGCCGCCGAACGCGCGGACGTAGAACCGCAGCGCCGCGTCGGGGTCGGGCACCCGCAGCTCGACGTGGTGAATGCCGGGTGCGTCGGGGTCTTCCAGGAGCTCGAGCTTCGTACCCCAGGGATCCTCCGCGATTGCCTGCCTGCCGAGGCCGGGGACATCGGTGACGGGGCTCACGATCGTGACGCCCGCCGTGCGCAGCTCCTCCACTGTGGCAGCGAGATTCGCGAACGAGAAGCCGATGTGATCGAGCACGCTGCCGGCGCTCGGCTTCGCGTCGGGCGAAAGGGTGAAGAGGAGCTGAACGGGGAGCGGATGGTCGCCCGGCCACTTTCCCCAGGCGACCGTCTCCGGCGTCTCGCCCGCGTTGCCGCCCATGTGCTGGATGTACCAGTCGCGGGCGCGCTCGACGTCGGGCACGGCCAGGTGCACGTGATCGAACGGCTCGGTCGACTGTGCCAGGACCGGCGGGCACACCGCGAGCAGGCCCAGCGCGACGACGGCGTACGCGGGAGGTCGCATGTGCGTACAGTATCTCGTACGTGGTGTCCGGCTTCAGCCGGACCTGCTACCGCGTGGTGAACTCGAAGACTTCGTGCGCCGGCGTGTGGAGTTCGCTTTCGCCCGTGGCCGCAAACGCGATGTGGCCGCCGATCGCGTGCAGGCGGTTGCCGTAGCCGGCGAGATTGACCCCATGCCGCGCCGTCGGCATCGGGGGCAGGCGGTACCAGTCGTTCGTCGCCGGATCGAAGACCTCGACGTCGCGGAAGATGGCGTCCATGTGCGCGTCGCGCATCTCGCCGCCGGCCACGTAGATCCGACCCTGGTGCGTGGTGAAGCCATGGCCGCTGCGCGGCGTCGGCATCTTGTTCAGGGCGCGCCAGGCGTTGGTGGCCGGGTCGTATTCCTCGACGACGTCGGTGTTGCTTGCGACGAAGCCACCGATGTTCGGCGCGGCCAGGCGGCCGCCGATGACGTAGATCCGGCCGCCGACGGCGCCGATCGCCGGATGGTTGCGCGGCGTCGGCATTGTCGGGCGGCCTTCCCAGCGGTTCGTGGTTGGGTCGTACATCTCCATGAGGCCGATCGTGACGCCGCCGACCGTGTTGCCGCCCACGACGTAGATTCGGCCGCCCACCTCGACGGCCCCGGCCGCCGTGCGGGCGGTCGGCATCGGTGCGAGCGGCCGCCACGCATCTGCGGCGGCGTCGTACTCCCACGCGGTGTTGAGCGGCTTGTTCACGCCGCCTTCCGCCTGGCCGCCGAAGACGTAGATCTTTCCGCCGAGCGCGGCAGCCGCCATGTGATCGCCCGGGAACGGCACGGGCTTCTTCGTCGTCCACCGGTCGGACGCGAGGTCGTACTCCAGCACGTGGCGCGGCCACTCCTTGCGTCCGCCGCGATTGCCGCCGAGCAGATAGAGCCGGTTGTTCGAGACGACCGCCGTGAACTCTTCCTCGGGGTGCGGCAGCGGCGCGAACGTGTTGGTCATCCAGCGTCCCGGCGCCTGCGCGAGCCCCGTCACCGTGGTAAGGAGCAGGAGCGCCGCGAATGTCATGAACGCGTGCAGCATGGCGCGAATCGTATCACGCGCGAATTTCCCACATTGACGTTCCGACTCGTTTCTGAGAGCCTTCCCCTCACACGGGCCAACAGCCAGGAGGAACCGCTATGGGTGGTCGGCTGGTCATCCGGCTTCTTCTCTTCTCGGTCGCTGCCTGCGTGCCGACCGGGGCGGCGGCACAGGAGGAAGGTGGGGGCGCGTCGGCCCTGGGCGTCACCGTCGGAAAGCTGCAGACAGATGGGCAGAAGCGCGGCGACGCCATCTTCCACAAGAACTGTCACCTGTGCCACATCTCCACGGCGCAGAAGCGCGAGCTCAAGATCAACGCCGACCAGCTCGTGGGGCTCTTCAAACGGCCGACCACGAACGAACAGGCGGTCCGGCAGCTGATTCAGGAGGGCATCCCGAAGCGAATGCCGTCCTTTCGATACAACTTCACGGCCGTTGAACTGGACGATTTGATCGCGTACCTGAAGATCCGCTAGGAGGATGGCGATGTCTCGATCACACGTGATGGTCCTGGTCCTCGGCCTTGCTGTGATTGCTTTCGCTGCGACGCTGCCTGCCGTGTCGCCGAGCGCGGCGCCCAGCATCGAATTGACTGGAACGGTCAAAGGCGTGGACGGCAAGCCGATGGAAGGCGTCGCCGTGTCCGCCAAGGCAGAGGGGTCGTCCGTGACCACGTCGGTCTGGACGAGCCAGAACGGCGCGTACGCGTTCCCGGCGCTCGAGGCCGGCCGTTATCGCGTGTGGGCGCAGGCCATCGGTTTCGATCGGCCGGTTGTCGACACGACGATCACGCCGGGCCACGGCGTCCGGCAGGATTTCACGCTCAAGGCAGTAGAGATCGTGCCGCGGTCGCTGTCGACGGCCGAATGGATGCAGAGCCTGCCCGACGAGACGAGCTTCGATCGCCGCATGAAGATCGTGGTGCTCAACAACTGCAGCAACTGCCACCTGCCCGCGAACTGGCTCGAGAAGCGCTTCGACGCGGCGAGCTGGGAAACGATCCTCGACTACATGGAGAAGATCGCCCCGCACGGCGACGTCCCGGAGAACTCCGCGGGTGATCCGCCGGGGCGGCGCGCCGGGGGCGCCGAATTCCCGGCCGGGGAGCTCGATGCGAACGGCGATCCCGTGAGCGTCCATGCCAAGCTGATGCGGTTCTACCGCAAGGACCTGGTCGAGTATCTGACGCGCGTGGCGGGGCCGAAGGGACTGGCGATCAAGGCCAAGCCGTTCCCGCGTCCGACCGGCGTCGCCACGCAGATTGTCGTCACTGAGTATGACCTGCCGTTCGAGCGGCCTGGCGGCATCGGCAAGCTCGATCCCCGAACGGGCAAGGTGTCGTTCCTGTCGGTTCGCGACGGCAAGACACTGGTCCGCGAGGTTCCCGTCGAGGGCCGTAACGAGTACCGCAGCGGTTCGGACTGGAGCTGGGGAACGCGCGACGAGCACCTCGAGCGCGGAACCCACGACATCGCGGTCGGCGTCGACGGCAACGTGTACTTCGGCATGAACGCGATGAGCGCCGATCCGGCCCGCGGCTATGTCTGGTACTCGAACGGCCGGCAGATCACGGCCGTCGACACCAGGACGGGCAGCATCACATCGTATCCGGGGTTGCGCTACCCGCTGTCTCACGGCACGCAGGTCGACAGCAAGGGGAACGTCTGGGGATCGTTCGGGCTGGGCTTTGTACGGCTCGACGTTGCGACCGGCACGATGACCGAGTTCAACACCGTCACGCCGTTCAGCCGGCCCTACGATCTCGGCGTCGACCGCTTCGACAACGCCTGGGTGTCGCAGCTCGCGCTCGACAGGCTCGCGGTCGTCGACGGCCGGACCGGCGAGGTCAAGGAGGTGGCGCTGCCGCCGTTCTCATCCCCCGATCTCCGTCCGGAGGACGTCGAGATTCTGCGCACGGTCGGTTCCTGGGATCACAATGCGGCGCCCGGCCAGCAGGGGCCGCGGCGCATGAGCGCCGACGCCCGCGGCGACTACGTGTGGGCCGGGCTGTACTGGGCCGGCGGCCTCGCGCAGATCGACGCCCGCACGAAGACGTTCGTGAAGATCCACGCGGTGCCGGAGCTCCGGTGGGCGCAGCCCTACAAGCCGATCGCGGACAAGAACCACATGGTCTGGTTCAGCAATTCTGCGGCGGACCTCCTGGGGCAGCTCAATCCGACCACCGGGAAGATCACGCTCTATC
>JACPCS010000128.1 GCA_016184455.1 Acidobacteriota bacterium | reverse complement strand
GGGGCCGCACGGCGGCCAGCGACGCGTCGGCGCGAGAGGTGTCGCCCGTCGGTGTCGGATACGCGCTGAGCGGTGTGGCGCCGTCGAGCACGCCGATCACGGCGCGGAGCGACCCCGCCAGCGCCGCCAGATCGTAGCCGCCCTCGGTCACCGCCACGACGCGGCCCTCGCAGCACTCGTCGGCAGCGGCGGCGATCATCGCCGTGAGCCGGCCGAACTGCGCGGTCGTGACGCGCATGCCGCCGAGCGGATCGTCGGCATGCGCGTCGAATCCGGCCGAGATCAGAATCAGCTGTGGTGTGTACTGCCGCAGGATCCCACCCGCCACGGCGTAGACGCGCTCGTAGTCGGCGTCGGTGCCGCCTGCCGCGAGCGGGACATTGACGGTGAAGCCCGCGCCGGCGCCGGCACCGGTCTCATCTGCCGCGCCCGTGCCCGGATAGAACGGGAACTGGTGCGACGAGATGAAGAGCACCGACGGATCCTGGTAGAAGGAGCGCTGCGTGCCGTTGCCGTGGTGCACGTCGTAGTCGACGATCGCGACGCGTGCCACGCCCCGGGCGCGCGCGTCGGCCGCGGCAATCGCGATGTTGTTGAAGAAGCAGAACCCCATCGCGCGGCTCCGCTCCGCGTGATGGCCCGGCGGGCGCACCATCGCCAGCGCACGCGTGCCCCGGCCGCCGGCCAGGACGTGTTCGACCGCGCCCACCGCCGCGCCCGCGGCCAGACGCGCCACGTCGTAGGTGTCCGGCGACGTGAACGTGTCGGGATCGAGGGCAACCGCGCGCCCCGCCGTTTCCCGAATCAGCGCGATGTGCTCGGGCGCGTGGATGCGCGCGATCTCTTCTTCGGTCGCGGCGCGCGGCTCCGCGACCGCGCCGCCGCGCGTCCGGAACTCCGACGCGACCACCTGCATCACTTCGGCGCGCTCGACGCGCTCGGGATGACCCGGCGGGGTCAGATGGTCGGCCCAGCGATCGGAAGTGAAGATCGTGAGCGGCATTACTCCGAAAGCGCGGCAACGAGATCGCCCAGCTCGTCGGCGGCGATCACGAGGCGGTTGCGCGTCGCGAGATAACTGAACCGGATGTTGACCTTCGCATCCGCGATGCGCCGGAAGACGTCCGCGGCCGAGCCGGGACGATCCTCGACCGGCACGAGCACCACCTGTTGCTCCCGCACGACGCGAAAGCCGGCGCGCTCGAGCGCGCCGCGGGCGGCATCCGCGTCGGTCGTCAGGACGTGGACGACCCCTTCCATCTCGGCGTGCCCCTCGAGGTTGAGGCCGGCGCTGCTGACGGCGTTGACCGCCTTGGCCAGCATGCCCGGCCGATCTTCCGGCAGCGTTACTGCAAGGTCAGTCGCCACGTGTGCCATGGAGTTCTCCCAGTCGGCGCAGAATTGTAGTCCGACATGCTGCTCTCGGTCCTGGCCGTCGCGCTGATTCTCATTGGACTGGCGGGCATCGTCCTGCCGGCGCTCCCCGGGACCGCGCTCATCTTCGCGGGCCTGCTGCTGGCGGCGTGGGCCGACGACTTCATGCGTGTCGGCGCGGCCACGCTCGTCGTGCTCGGACTGCTGACGGTGGCGAGCTACGGGATCGACTTCGCCGCGGCGGCGCTCGGGGCGGGCCGATTCGGCGCCAGCCGCCGCGCGATGGCGGGGGCGGCGCTCGGCACGGCGCTCGGCCTCGTGCTCGGCCTGCCGGGTCTCATCCTCGGACCGTTCATCGGCGCGGTGCTCGGCGAGCTCAGCACGACGCGCGATCTCGCGCGCGCGGCCGGCATCGGCGTCGGCGCCTGGATCGGCTTCGTCATCGGCGTCGCCGTCAAGGTCGGCGTCGCGTTTCTGATGATCGCGATTTTTCTCGCGGCTTTCTTTCTGTTTTGAACGAGCTTTCAATCAGCCGCTCGAGCCGTTGGAAGAAGCGATCTTCCCTGCGCTCGGCCCGTTGCTCGATTCGGCCGACAATGCCGGTCAGCCCAATAAGGCCGTCGCGCACGGCCCCCAGACTGGCGGTCAGCTCCGCAACTTTGCGCTCGGTCTGATTCGCGATCCCGGTCAGGGCCACCACCGCGTCGGCTATTCGATCCGTCTTCTCCGACAGAGCGTCGGTCTTCTCCGACAGGCGGGCAAAATGTGCCTCGAACTGCGCCTGGGAATGCAGCAAACACTGCATCGTGCGCTGGACCTCCTCGGGCGACATCGGCTGGAATTCCACGGAAATCCTTCCTTTTCGAGCGGGTACCGGCATTATGCCGCGCTCTACGACCGAGTGCACGCGATGTTCCCGTCGGGCCGGATGGGGACCGCCGAGGAAGTCGCAGACGTGGTGACGTTTCTCGTTTCAGCCCGGGCGGGTTGGGTCAACGGCGCCTGCATCGTCGTCGACGGCGGACAGCACAAAGCGAACCTGTAGGTGGCCAGTTGGAAAAACCGGCGCTCGATCGTAGACTTCGCCGAGCGAGGAAGAACATATGGCCAAGCCTGGACGCAACGACCTGTGCCCCTGCGGGAGCGGCCGGAAGTACAAGAAGTGCTGCGAGGCGAAGGAGCGCAGTCAGGCCAACGGGCGCATGCTGATGATCCTCGTCGGCGCCGGGGTGCTGGCGGCGGTCCTCGTCGGCATCGTGTCCTTCAGCAGCGAGCGCGCCAGCGGCCCGACGCGCGTCTGGTCAACCGAGCACGGGCACTATCACGACGCGAGCGGAACGGCGGTTCCGTAAGCGGGTCCGGCTGAAGCCGGACGCCACGATCTCTAACTGCGTCCCACCAGTGCGAGCGCTCGACGCTCGAGCGCTCGCAATCTGATCTCCAGTTCCACGCGCCACCGCTCGAGCTCGCCGTCCGAGGCCTCGGCCGGCACCGACATCGGTTCGCCGACCACCAGCGCCACGGTGCTGAACGGCCTCGGGATCTGCGTCCGGTCCCAGGTCCGGAGCGACCAGTGCCGTGACGCCTCCAGGTGAAACGGCAGCACGGGATTGCCTGTCGTCCGCGCCAGCCAGATCGCTCCCGGCTGCGCGATGCCCGCGGGCCCGCGCGGGCCGTCGAGCGTGAACCCGGCGGGCTTCCCCTGCTGCATGTCGCGCACGAGCTGCAGCATCGCCCGGCGGCCGCCGCGCGAGGTGGACCCCCGCGCCGTGCCGTAGCCGAAGCGCTCGATGATGCGTGCGATCCACTCGCCGTCGAAGTTCTCACTCGTGATGACGACGATGCCGCGGCGGCGGAAGTAGAAGGTGGCCGGAAGAATGCGGCCGTGCCAGAAGGCCATGACCGGCTGGCGGCCCGACGCGCGAATCCCGTCGAGGTGGTGCAGCCCCTCGACGCGCCAGCGCAGCGTGCGACCGAGCGCTGCAATCAGCGGGTAGCCGAGTGCCGCAATCGCGCCCACCTGGAGACGCTTGAGGGGCGACCTCCGCCAGTCCTCAGACATTAACCACGAAGTCCACGAAGTTCACGAGGGTCGGAAAAACCATGCTTGTACATTCGTGGTCTTCGTGATCTCCGTGGTTGACTACATTCCATTGTACTGAGGCCCGCCGCCGCCCTCGGGCGGCACCCAGGTGATCACGCCGTATGGGTCCATGATGTCGCACGTCTTGCAGTGCACGCAGTTCGACGCGTTGATCTGCAGCCGTGGGCCGTCCGTCTCCTGCACGATCTCGTACACGTTGGCCGGACAGAACCGCGTGCACGGATGGCCGTACTCGGATCCACAGATGGAGCTGCACACCTCGGTGTGCACCAGCAGGTGCACCGGCTGATCCTCGTCGTGGGCCGTGCCCGAATAGTGCACGTTGGTCAGTTTGTCGAACGTCAGACGGCGGCCGACCTCGGTGACAAGGCTCGGCGGAGGGACGACGGGGCCGCCGCTCGACGGTTGCACGCTCGCCGCGGAACCCGCCCTGCGTACCGTCAGCGTCTGCATCCGCTCGTGGCCGGCCTGGCCGCGGAGGTCCTCCAGCCACCGGCCGCGCGCGAGGATGGCCAATCCCGCGAACGCGAGCCCCGCGAAGAACCCGTGGTCGAACGCCTGATGAACGTTCCGCACTGGATAGAGCTCGGCGCGCACCGGGCTGCGATCGATCTTCTCCTGATAGCGCGCGAGCCGTGCAGCGGACGTGTCGCCGGCGCGAATCGCGTCGAACGCGGTCTCCGCCGCGAGCATCCCGGTCCGCATGGCGAGGTGGATGCCTTTGAGGCGCATCGAATTGAGGAACCCGCCCGCGTCTCCCGCAATGAGCGCGCCGTCCAGATACGGCCGCGGGATCGTGTTCCAGCCCCCCTCCGGCAGCGCCTTCGCTCCATAGCGGATCATCTGGCCCCCGTCGAGCAGATGTTGCCCGAGCGGGTGGCGCTTGAATCGGTTGAACGCCGTGTGCGGATCGAAGAGCGGGTCCCGGTAATTGAGGCCCGCGACGAACCCGACTGAGAGCTGACCCTCGGGCATCGCGTAGATGAACCCGCCGCCGAACTCGTCGTGCCGCAGCGGATAGCCCATCGTGTGGATGACCGTCCCAGGCTCGAGCCGCCCGGCAGGTACCTGCCAGAGCTCCTTCAGGCCGATGGCGAACTGCTCCGGCTGGCGGCCGCGCCCGAGCTGGAAGCGGCGCAGCAGCTCCTTCGTGAGATTGCCCCGCACGCCGTCGCAGAAGATCGTGACCTTCGCCAGGATGTCGACGCCGGGCTCGAAGGCCGGCTTCTGGCTGCCGTGCCGGTCGATGCCGCGGTCGCCGGTCCGCACACCGACGACGCGGTCGCCGTCGGTGAGCACGTGCTGCCCCGCAAAACCGGTGAAGAAGTCGACGCCCCGCCCTTCGACCTGCTCGGCGAGCCAGCGCACGAACCGGTTGAGCGAGATGATGGAGTGGCCATGATTGCGGAGCGGCGGCGGAATGATCGGAAACCGCAGACTGGATTCCTCTGTGAGGAAGTAGACGCGGTCGTGCTCGACCGGCGCGGCCAGCGGCGCGCCCTTCTCGCGGAAGTCGGGAATCAGCTCTCGCAGCGTCGACGGATCGAGCACGGCACCCGAGAGCATGTGCGCGCCGGCTTCGCGCGCCTTCTCGAGCACGGCAATCGAGAGCGGGTCGCCGCCCTGCTGCTCCTGCAGCTGGGCGAGGCGGAGCGCCGCCGACAGCCCCGCGGGGCCGCCGCCGACGATCAGGACGTCGACCTCGAGGGTCTCACGATCCATATCAAGTAGGCAGTAGGCAGTAGGCAGTGGGCAGTGGCACGAGTTTTCTGCCTGCTGCCTACCGCCTACTGCCTACTTCTTTTCCAGCTCCGCAATGATCGCGGGCACGATCTCGAACAGATCGCCGACGATGCCGTAGTCGGCCACTTCGAAGATCGGCGCGTCGGCGTCTTTGTTGATCGCGACAATCGTGCGCGATCCCTTCATGCCGACCAGATGCTGGATGGCGCCCGAGATGCCGAGCGCCACGTACAGCTTGGGCGCGACCGTCTGGCCGGAGCTGCCGATCTGGCGCTCCATCGGCAGCCAGCCGCTGTCGCAGATCGGCCGCGACGCCGCCAGCTCCGCGCCCATCGCCTTCGCCAGCGCCTCCGCCACCGGCAGCTGCTCGCGCGACTTGATCCCGCGGCCGACCGCCACAATGCGCGCCGCCTGCGTCAGGTCGACCGATTGCGTCGCTTCCTGGAACGGGGCCTCGGGGGTCTGGCGAATTCCGGCCCGGTCGATGGCGACCGGTTGCCTGCTCACCGCCGACGGCGCGCTGCCCTTCTGGACGCGATCCGCCCGGAACGCGCCGATCTGACAGGTCACGAAGCAGGGTGGCCCGCCGCTCGGCCGCACCTCGGCGGCCAGCTTGCCCTGGAACATCGGCCGGGTGAAAGTGCTCCCGGACACGGCCGTCACGTCGGTGATGAGCGGCTTGTCGAGGCGAGCCGCCAGGGCCGGAACAAAGTCGCGCGTCTGATACGTGTGCGGCAGGAGGACGAACTCGGGCCGAAGCGACGGGATCGCCTGCGCGAGCGCCATCATGTATGCGTCCGGTGTGTACGTCTCGAGCGCGGCGTCGGCGAGCACGAGCACGTCGCCAACACCGGCCCCCGCCAGCTCCTGGGCGACCGCATCACTCGCCCCAAGGACGACGATCCTGATGGGCGCGTCGCCGGACTGCTGCGCCAACAGCTGCGCAGCGACGAGCGCCTCCCACGTCGCGCGATTGAGAACACCGGCGCGCTGTTCGGCGACGACGAGGATCACAGCGCCCGCGCCTCCTCGCGCAGCCGGCGCACGAGCTCGCGGGCGGCCTCCTGGGGCGAGCCGCCGATGATCTGCGTCTGCTTGGTGCGCGACGGCAGCGCGAGCGCGACGATCTCCTGAGACGGCGCAAGTCCGGCCGGCAGCGGCACTTTGCGAATCTCCTTCTTCTTCGCGGCCATGATCCCCTTGAGCGTCGCATAGCGAAGCTGGTTGATGCCGCTCTGAATCGTCAGCAGCGCCGGCAGCGGCATCGTCAGCCACTGGAACCACCCGCCCTCGAGCTCGCGTTTGACACGCAACCTGGCAGCCTGCCCCGAGCCTGTCGAGGGGTTCTCGACCTGCACCTCCATGATGATCGTGGAGTGCGGGATGCCGAGCCGTTCCGCCACAATGACGCCCGTCTGGGCGTGCCCCTGATCGTCGGACTGGAGACCGGTCAGGATCAGGTCGAACTGCTCGTCGCGCATCGCGGCGGCGAGCGCCCCCGCCGTCACCCGCGCGTCCGCCGCCTGAGGCCCGTCGTCTTCGACGTGCAGCGCCCGATCGGCGCCACGGGCGAGCGCTTCCCGGAGCACCTGCTGCACGCGGGCGGGGCCGGCCGCGCAGACGACCACCTCGCCGCCGTGCGTCTCGCGGAGGCGGAGCGCCTCCTCGAGCGCGTAGGCGTCGGGCTCGTTCATCTCGTAGCTGACGTCTTCGTCCCGGATCCAGCGCTTGTCGTCCCGGATGCGCGGCTGCCACTCGCGCGTCGGGACCTGTTTGATGCAGACGGCAATCTTCATCGGCTTTGGGCTCGAGGCCCAAAGCCCAAAGCCTCAAGCCCCCTCATATTCTTTGAACAGCAACGCCGCGTTCGTGCCGCCGAAGCCGAACGAGTTGGAGAGCGCGTATCGGATGCGGGCGGGCCGGCTGGTGTGCGGCACGTAGTCGAGATCGCACTCCGGGTCCGGATTGTCCAGGTTGATGGTCGGCGGCACGCGCTGATGGTGCACGGCCAGCGCCGTGATGCCCGCCTCGAGGCCGCCCGCGGCGCCGAGCAGATGGCCGGTCATCGACTTGGTCGACGAGATCGTCAGCGTCCGCGCGTGATCCCTGAACAGCCGCTTGATGGCGAGCGTCTCCAGCCGATCGTTGTGCGGCGTCGAGGTGCCGTGCGCGTTGATGTAATCCACCTCAGCGGGGCGGACGCCGCCCTTCTCGAGGGCCAGGCTCATGACGCGCACGGCTCCCTCGCCGTCCTCGGACGGCGCGGTGATGTGAAAGGCGTCAGCCGACATCCCGTAGCCAACCAGCTCGGCATAGATCGGTGCGCCGCGCCGCCGCGCCTGTTCCAGCTCCTCGAGCACGACGATGCCCGCCCCTTCGCCGATGATGAAGCCGTCGCGATCGCGATCGAACGGCCGGCTGGCGCGGTGCGGCTCGTCGTTGCGCGTCGAGAGCGCCCGCAGCGCCGCAAAGCCGCCAACCCCCATTGGTGTGATGGCCGCCTCGGAGCCGCCGGCGATCATCGCGTCGGCGTCGCCGCGGCGGATGATCTCGAACGAGTCGCCGATCGCGTGCGCGGACGCCGAGCAGGCCGTGCACGTGGCGGAGTTCGGCCCCTTCGCGCCGAAGCGGATCGACACCTGACCCGCGGCCAGGTTGATGATCGCCGACGGAATGAAGAAGGGTGAGATCTTCCGGGGGCCGCCTTCGATGAGCGCCTTGTGCTCGCGCTCAATCGTGGTGAACCCTCCAATGCCCGACGCGATGAAGACGCCGGTGCGCGGCGCCATCTCGGGCGTGATGATGAGCCGGGAGTCGTCCATCGCGAACTGGGCGGCCGCGATGGCGTACTGGATGAAGACGTCCATCTTCTTGACGTCTTTCTTCTCGACGAACTGCAGGGGGTCGAATCCGGTGACCTCGGCCGCGATCTGCGCGGCGAACCCTGTGGGGTCGAACTTCGTGATCCGACCGACGCCGCTCCGGCCGGCCAGGAGCGCCTCCCAGTTGGCGCCGGTGCCGATGCCGACCGACGACACCAGCCCGATGCCGGTGACAACGACCCGCCTGCTCAAACCGGGTTACTTCTTTCCTTTGGCGTGAGCGTCGATGTAGTCGATCGCTTCCTTCACGCGGGTGATCTTCTCGGCGTCCTCGTCGGGAATCTCGATCCCGAACTCCTCCTCGAACGCCATCACGAGCTCCACCGTGTCCAGCGAGTCGGCGCCGAGGTCGTCGACGAACGACGCGTCAGGCGTCACTTCTTCTTCGTCCACGCCGAGCTGCTCCACGATGATGCTCTTGACCTTGTCTGCGACGGCCATCACGCCTCCATTCGGTTGGTAGTTGGTGGTTGGTAGTTGGTAGTTACCACAAACCAACAACCACTAACCACCAACCGACTCACATGTACATCCCGCCGTTGACGGCGAGGACTTGTCCAGTAATATACGACGCCTCATCCGACGCGAGGAAGCAGACAGCCGCCGCGACATCGGTCGGCTCGCCGAGCCGTCCCAGCGGAATCTGCGCCGCCCAGTCGCCGTGCGTCTTCTCGGTCAGCGCGCGCGTCATGTCGGTGTCGATGAGACCCGGCGCCACCACGTTGACGGTGATGTTGCGCGAGGCCACCTCGCGCGCCAGTGCGCGGCTGAAGCCGATCAGTCCCGCCTTCGACGCCGCGTAGTTCGCCTGCCCCGCGTTCCCCGTCTGCCCCACGACCGAACTGATGCTCACAATCCGGCCGCCGCGCTGCTTGATCATCGGCCGGAGCACCGCCTGCGCGCAGACGTAGGCGGCGGTCAGGTTGGTGGCAATGACCTGATCCCACTCCTCGCGCTTCATACGCAGGAGCAGCTGATCGCGCGTGATCCCCGCGTTGTTGACGAGGATATCGATCCGCCCGTGCCGCTCGAGCGTTGCGGCGACCATGGCCTCCACCGCACCGGCATCCGTCACGTCGACCGACGCCGGCGCCGCGTGCCCGCCAGCAGCCTGAATGGCGGCGACGGTGCCGGCCGCGTTGTCGCCTCGCGCCGCGGCGACGACGTGCGCGCCGCGCTGGGCGAGAAGCGCCGCCACCGCGCGGCCGATGCCGCGAGACGCGCCGGTCACGATCGCGACTTTAGCGGAGAGGTCGAACATGAAGGACCGCGTCGAGATCACCGGGTTCACCGAAGGCGAGAATCGTCGCCTCGCGATGCATCTTCTTCACGAGGCCGCCGAGCACGCGCCCCGGACCCACCTCAACATACGTGGTGACGCCTTCCGACGCAAGGCGGCGAACGACGTCTTCCCAGAGCACCGGAGCCGATACCTGACGCACGAGCGCGTCGATGGCCGCGCCCGCATCCCGTTTCGGCTGCGCGTCGACGTCGGCGACGATCGGCACCAGCGGATCCCGCACCGCCAGCGCGCCGAGCTCCGGCTCGAGCCGCAGCTCCGCCGGCTTCATCAGCGCGCAGTGGAAGGGCGCGCTCACGGCGAGCGGGATCACCCGCCCGGCGCCGAGCGCCCTGGCCCGCTCACCCGCCCGTGCCACCGCCGCGGCGGCCCCGGCAATGACGATCTGACCGGGGCTGTTGATGTTGGCCGGACTGACCACCTCGCCGTCAGCCGCCTCCTCGCAGGCCCGGCGGACGTCGGCGGCCTCGAGGCCCAGAATGGCGGCCATGGCACCCTGGCCGGGCGGCACCGCCTCCTGCATGTACCGGCCGCGCCGGCGCACGATCCCGACCGCGTCAGCAAAGGCAAAGGTCCCGGCAACGACATTGGCCGAATACTCACCAAGGCTGTGCCCCGCGACGAACTGCGGACGAACGCCGCGCGTCTCGAGCACGCGAGCGGCGGCCACGCTGACGGCGAGAATGGCGGGCTGGGTGTGCTCGGTGAGGATCAGCTGATCCTCGGGACCCTCGAAGCAGAGTTCACGCAGGGAGCGCGACGGCTCGCTGGTCCGGCTGAAGCCGGACGCGACGGGAGGCGCGGCGGACGCCACGGGCGCTGCGGCGGCAAAGGCGGCATCGGCTTCCTCGAACGCGGCGCGCGCCTCGGGAAAGGCCTCGGCGAGCGCCTTCCCCATCCCGACCGTCTGCGACCCCTGCCCGGGGAAGAGAAACGCGATCATCGATTGGCCACCGCAGCGGCCGCGATCTCGTGCTCCACGCGGTGCAGGAAGTCGCTCGTGGCGAAGCGGTAGGCCACGGCGATGGCATTGCGAACGGCCTTGGCCGACGACCGCCCGTGCCCGACGATCGCCAGCTGCGCGGCGCCGAGGAGCGGCGCGCCGCCGTATTCGGAGTAGTCGACGCGGCGGCGGAACCGCCTGAAGGCGCGGCGCGAGAGTAGGTAGCCGACGTGGCTCGAGAACGTCCCCCTCAGCTCATCGCCCAGCAGCGTCTCCACCGCATCGACCAGCCCCTCGCTCGTCTTGAGGACGACGTTGCCGGTGAAGCCGTCGCAGACGACCACGTCGGCAATCCCGCTGTAGATCTCGCGCCCTTCGATGTTGCCGATGAAGTTGAGCGGCGACGCCTTGAGCAGCCGGTGTGCCTCACGCGTCAGCTCGTTGCCTTTGGTCTCCTCCTCGCCGATCGACAGGAGGCCGACGCGCGGCCGATCGATTCCGAGTGCCACGCGCGCGTAGACGCCCCCCATGGCGGCGAACTGCAGCAGGTGCTGCGGTCGGCAGTCGGCGTTGGCGCCGGCGTCGACGAGCACCGCCGGCCGGGCGCGGGTTGGAATCGTCGCAGCGAGCGCCGGCCGGTCGACGCCCGGAATCATGCCGAAGGCCGCGTGCGCCGCCAGCACGGTGGCGCCGGTGTGCCCGGCGCTGAAGAGCGCAGCCGCCTCGCGGCGGGCCACGAGGTCGGCGGCGACGCGAATGGAGGCGCGCGGCTTGCGGCGGAGCGCCGCGGCCGGGGCCTCGGCCATGCCGACGACCTCAGGCGCGTCAACGAGCTCGATGCCGAGCGCGCGCCAGTCGGCGTGCGATGTCAGCACCTGTTCGAGCGCATCCGCGGGCCCTACGAGCGCGAGACGGACGGCGAGGTGGCGTGCGGCCGAGACGGCGCCGTCGACGACGGCTGCCGGCGCGTGGTCGCCACCCATCGCATCGACGGCGATGCGGATCATAGAGATTTGTGATTAGTGATTAGTGATTTGTGATTGGCGATTTGTGATCTTCGTCGGGCGACCTCAAATCACAAATCACAAATCGTAAATCACACATGACGAGCTACTCCTCGTCGACCGGGCGGACCTGGCGCTCGCGGTAGTACCCACAGTGCGGGCACACGCGATGCGGCGCTTTGGGTTCGTGGCACTGGGGACACAGACCCGTCGTCGCCGCGCGCAGCGCGTCGTGCGTGCGGCGCTTGGCGGTCCGCGTCTTCGAATGTCGGCGTTTGGGATTAGGCATAAGACTGTCTTCAGCGGTCCTGGCGATCGAGCCGGAGCGCGTTCAGCGCGGCGAGCCGCGGATCGTCCCAGGTGCTGGCGCAGCCGCACGCGGCGGTGTTGAGGTTCGCGCCGCACTGCGGGCAGAGGCCCCGGCAGTCCTCGCGGCACAGCGGCTTCATCGGCAGCGCCAGGTAGAACTGCTCGCGCAACAGCTCGTTGAGGTCGATCCGGTCGTCGCGATAGTAGCTGAGGTCGAGGTCCTCGTCCGCCACCTCACGCTCCGGCTCGGTTGAGATCGCCGACGCCGGCAGATAGCGCAGATCGAACGGCGCGCCGACCGTAATGGCGAACGGCTCGAGGCAGCGGCTGCACGTGAGCTCCAGGTCGGCGTGGACACTGCCCACGAGACGGAATCTGTCGCGGTCCTTGTGGATGTCGAAGGCGAGCTCAACCGGCGACACGATCCGATACGCGTCGGCCTCGTCACCAACGTCAGGCGGCTGGAACGTGCGAGCGAAGCGGTCGAGGGGCCGCCGATAGCGGGTCAGGTCGAGCAACATGGAACCGCTAATTATAACTGATTCCACGAGATAGGTCCGATCCACGGCTTCGGGATGAAGAGCCGTTCGTAGAGGGTCACGGCGAAGCGGTCCGTCATGCCGGCGAGGAAATCCTTCGCCGCCGTGTCGAGCCCTTCCGTTTCGATGATGCGCCGGTCGAGCAGGCCGTCGGGCCGCTCGCGCACCTTGTCCCACAGACCCGTCAGGATGCCGCTCGCCTTCTTGAACTCGCCCGTCGCCACGTCGTTCTCGTACAGCGCCTCGAACAGGAAGCTCCGCATCGCGAGCGTCGCCTCGAGCACGGTGTGGCTCATCCGGATCTCCTGAAGGCCGCCCCGCTCGGTCTCGGTCACGACGTCTTTGACCATGC
This sequence comes from Acidobacteriota bacterium, assembly GCA_016184455.1. Taxonomy (GTDB): domain Bacteria; phylum Acidobacteriota; class Vicinamibacteria; order Vicinamibacterales; family UBA2999; genus MELF01. The sequence continues at coordinate 21,910 of JACPCS010000128.1, read as the reverse complement.
GGGCGATGCGTGCGGAGGAGGTGCTGCCGAGCGTCCGCACCGCCGCCTCCGGCAGGTCCGACGCGTGCAGCATCCCCGCCCGCATCGCATCGTCGATGTCGTGATTGACGTAGGCGATGAGATCGGCGACGCGGATGATCTGTCCTTCGAGCGTCGCCGCGCGCTTGGAGGCCTCGACGCCGACCGGCGAGCCTTCCTTCCCTTTGGAGTGCCGCGCGATGCCGTCGCGCACCTCCCAGGTGAGGTTCAGGCCCCGGCCGTCGTTCTCGAGCACGTCGACGATGCGCAGGCTCTGCTCGTAGTGGTTGAATCCGCCCGGAATGAGCGAGGCGAGCACGCGCTCGCCGGTGTGGCCGAACGGCGTGTGGCCCAGGTCGTGTCCGAGGGCAATGGCCTCGGTCAGCTCCTCGTGGAGCTGCAGCACCTTCGCGATCGTTCGGGCAATCTGCGAGACCTCGAGCGTGTGCGTCAGGCGGGTGCGATAGTGATCGCCGGCGGGCGCGAAGAACACCTGGGTCTTGTGCTTCAGGCGCCGGAACGCCTTGCTGTGGATGATGCGGTCGCGATCGTGCTGAAACGCCGGCCGGACATCGTCTTCAGGCTCCGGACGGAGGCGCCCGCGCGAGTCGGCGCTCTTGGCCGCTTCAGGCGCCAGCGTATCGCGCTCGCGCTGTTCGAGGGCTTCACGAATGCTCGACACCCGATGCCTCCAGGATCGCGCCCAGAAAGCTCGACCCGTGCGCGAGCGGCGCGACGCCGAAATTGTCGGCGAGCGTCTGGCCGAGGTCGGCAAAGGTCCGCCGCGTGCCGATGTCGACGCCCGCCCGTACGCGCGGTCCCGCCAGCAGAATCGGCACGTACTCGCGGGAGTGGTCGGTGCTCGGCGTCGTCGGATCGTTGCCGTGATCGGCGGTGACGACGAGCAGGTCGTTGGCGGCGATCGCCGGCAGCGCCGCCGCCAGCCACGTGTCGAATCGCTCGAGATTGGCGGCGTAGCCGGCGACGTCGTTGCGGTGCCCGTACACGGTGTCGAAGTCGACCAGATTGGCAAAGATCAGACCCGCAGGCGTATCGGCGACGGCCGCGGCGATCTTGCCGAGTCCGTCGGCGTCGCTCGTCGTGGCCACGCCACGCCCAATCCCGCGGCCGGCAAAAAGATCGGTCACCTTGCCGACGGCCACGACAGGGATCGCCTCCGCCGTCAGGCGATCGAGCAGCGTCGTGCCCGCCGGCTCGAGCGCATAGTCGTGCCGGTTGGGCGTACGGGTGAAGGCGCCGGGCGTGCCGATGAACGGCCGCGCGATGACGCGGCCAACACCCATCCCGCGACAGACGAGATCGAACGCGATCTCGCAGATCCGATACAACTCAGGCACGGGAATCACGTCTTCGTGCGCGGCAATCTGGAAGACGCTGTCGGCCGATGTGTACACGATCGGCGTGCCGGTGCGCAGATGTTCCGCACCCAGGCGCGCGACGATCTCCGTGCCGGACGCCACCTCGTTGCCGATCGTGCGCCGTCCGATACGGCGCTCGAACTCGGCGATGACGGCCGCCGGAAAGCCGGCCGGAAACGTCGGGAACGGCCGATCGAGGACGACCCCCATCAACTCCCAGTGGCCGGTCACCGAGTCTTTGCCGGGCGATGCCTCGGCCATCCGTCCGTAGGCGGCGCGCGGCATGGGGAGTACGTGGCGTCCGGCTTCAGCCGGACCCTCACCGTCTCCGAGCGGCACGAGCCGACCGAGGCCGAGCGCGCGCAGCGCCGGCAGCCGCAGCGTCGTGTGCCGGGCGATGTGGCCGAGCGTGTTGCTCCCCTCGTCGCCGTAGGCGGCCGCGTCGGGAAGCGCGCCGATGCCGACGCTGTCGAGCACGATCACGATCGCGCGCGTGAAGGGAGGCACACGCGCCTCGCGCTCACGAACGCTGCGAGAGGTAATTGGAGATGGATCGCTCGGTGGCAATGGTGGCGATGGCGTGCTTGAACACCAGTTGATCGCTGCCGTCGACCTCGACGACGACCGCGAAGCGGTCGAAGTGCTTGATGCGCGCGTCCAGGCGCCGGCCGTCCAGGAGATGCACGGTCACCGACAGACGCTCGCGCCGCGCGTAGTTGAGAAACGCATCCTGGATGTTCGGCTGCGTGGAGGACGTGCGGGGTTCAGAGAGCTGAGCCATCAGTCGTGGACAGACCTCGGACGGCGAGCGCTGCTTCCACACGCTGCTCGGTGGCGAGCGACTCGCCGGGACCGTCGAACCAAATAAGATTAGGCTCTTTGCGGAACCAGATCAACTGCCGGCGCGCGTAGCGGCGGTTCTCCTGCACGATGAGCGCGCGCGTCGCGGCTTCATCGCGCGCGCCGCGCAGCATCTCCATCACCTGACGATAGACGAGTCCGCCGAAGGGACGCGCGTCCGGCGGGACGCCCCGCGCGAGCAGACTCCGGACCTCAGCGACGATGCCGCGCGCGAACTGCTCGTCCACGCGCGTGGCGACGCGCTCGGCGGTCAGCGCGGCGGGAATCCGCAGCGCGATCGCGATGACGTCGCAGTCGGCAATCGGCGACGCCGTCTCGCTGAAATGCTCCGTCAGCGGACGACCCGTCGTCAGGTACACCTCCAGCGCACGCACGAGCCGTGTGCGGTCGCGCGGCATGATGCGCGCGGCCGAGTCGGGATCGACACGCTGGACCCAGCGGTGCAGGCACTCGACGCCGCGGCGATCCGCCACGCGGTTGAGCCGGGCGCGCAGCTCCTCGTCGGCAGAGGGACCGGGAAAGAGACCGCGCGTCAGCGCGCGGTAGTAGAAGCCGGTGCCGCCGACGAGGATCGGCATTCGCCCGCGCGCGTGAATCTCGCGGATGACACGTGCGGCATCGCGCGCATACTGTGCGGCCGTGTACACCTCGGTCGGCTCCGCGATATCGATCAGATGGTGCGGAATGCCACGACGCGCGTCCGACGGCACCTTGTCGGTGCCGATGTCGAAGCCGCGGTAGACGGCCGTCGAGTCGCAGTTGATGATTTCGCCGCCGTACCGCTCGGCCAGCCAGAGGCCGAGCGCACTCTTGCCGGACGCCGTGGGCCCGAGCACCGCGAGCACCAGCGGCCGCCGCGCCTCTACCATCCGAGGCGTACGAGGACGTAGACGACGAGCACCGTCAGGAGGATGAGCAGCCCGAGTTGCTGGACCCTGGTCGGCATGGGCAAGTCTGAGGCCCGGGGCCTGAGGCCTACATGATTCAGTAGGGCGGCTGTTCGTTGTAGTAGAACGTGACCGTGAACAGGGCCTTGTCGAGCGGATACTCGGGCGGCAGCGGCGCCGTCGGGTTCGACGAGTAGATCGCGCCGTACGCCGCGCGGGTGAACGCCTCGATCGCCGACGGCTGCACGATCACGATGTCGGTGATCGTGCCGTCCTTGTGGATGTTGAACTGCAGCACGACGTGGCCGCTCATCACCATCGCCGCCTGCGGGATGAACCAGTTGCGGCGGATCTGCGCCACGAACCGGCGCAGCCAGGGCCCGAACTCGACCCCGCGCGTGTCGAACTGAATCGAGGCGCCCGGCCGATCGTTGCCGCCCTGCGGATTGTCGAACCGCTGATTCTGGACGTACTGCTGCAGGTTGCGCAGGGCCTCGCCGAGCGAGCCGCCCGGCTTGGTCAGCGGCGTCTCGAGCGGACGCCGCAGGCCTGTCTCGCCGGGCGGCGTCACGCGCGCGATCTGCGTCTCGGGCTTGGGCTGTGGCGGCGACTCGGGATTGTCGGCGCCGCGTGCCCGCTCGGCATCCGCCTCCTCCACCCGCTCGGACGTGTCGCCGCGTGAAAACGGGAGCGGATTCTCGGGCTCGCGGACGATGACCGGGTCCTGCGCGCGGCGATCGATATCCGACAGCTCGGAGCGCTCGGGCGGGCGCAGCGCGGGCATGTCGACGCGCGGCTGCACGAAGACGAACCGCCGCGCCGCCTGTTCGCGTTCGCGCTCGAGCTCCGCCTGGCGCCGCTGCAGCTCTTCAGGGCTCGGCTGGAACATCGGCAGGCGCGGACCGACGATGAACGCGGCTGCGATGAGTCCATGAAAGAGGATCGACAGGAACACGCCGTCGCGCCGCGTGATGGCGGTGCCGACGATGTTCTCGTCCTGGTAGCGATCCTCGAAGTCGAAATGAATCACGCAGTTGGGGGAATTATAACGGCTGGCGGCGACCGCCTACCGACGAGCCGTATAGAGATAGACGATCCCGAACGTCAGAGGGACGGCACGTACGTCCCGAAATCCGGCCTGCTCGAGGAGCGCGGCAAACGCCGCTGGGGGCGGAAAGCTGCGAACTGAGGCCGGCAGATAGGAATAGGCAGCGCGGTGGCCGGACACGAACCGCCCGATCCACGGCAGGAAGTATTTGAAATACCAGAGGTAGAGCGTCCGAACTGCCGGGATCCGGGGCTCGCCGAACTCGAGAATCGCAAGACGGCCGCCTCGCCGGAGCGCCCGCGCCATCTCCGCGCACGCCAGCTCGGGGCGTTCGACGTTGCGGATGCCAAAAGCGACCGTCGCCGCATCCACGGTTCCGTCGCCAACCGGCAGCCTCGTCGCATCACCGCGCACGAGCGCAATGCGCGCCGACTCCTCCGCCCTGCGCACCTTGCGCTTCCCGATCGCCAGCATCGCGCCGGCGAAGTCGACGCCCACCACGCGTGCGGCGCCGGAGGCGGCGCGCCTGGCCTGCAGCGCCACGTCGGCCGTGCCCGTGCACACGTCGAGGAGCACCTCGCGGCCGGTCAGCTCGAGCGATCGGATGGCACGCGTGCGCCAGCGGCGGTCGATGCCGGCGCTGAGCAGATGATTGAGCAGGTCGTAGCGCGGGGCGATCGCATCGAACATGCCGGCGATGCGGTCGGGCGCCTTCTCGGGAGCAACCGTCACGGGCGAACCACGAAGGTCACGAAGATCACGACATGCGTGATCACAGCACGTACTTCGCGATCTTCGTGGTCTTCGTGGTTCATCCGATTACAAGCGAGATCGCGGTTGCCGCGAAATAGATGATGCCGACGTACCCGTTCAGATCGAACGCCTTCCGCACCTGCGACAGGTCGTGCTCGCTCACGAGCGACTGCTCGTACGCGAGCAGGACGGCAACGACGACCACGCCGGCGAGGTACAGCGCCGGCAGCGCCCCGACGCGCCATAACGCCGCCATCGCGGCAATCGTGGCCACGTGCATCAGACGGGAGAGACGAATGGCCGCGCCCACGCCGAACCGGACGGGAATCGACCAGAGGCCGTGCGCGCGATCGAACTCCACGTCCTGGCACGCGTAGAGGACGTCGAAGCCGCCGACCCACAGCCCGATGGCGAGACCGAGCAGCCACGGCGCCGCGGCGGGGCCGCCGCCGGCCGCGATCCATCCGCCAACGGGCGCCACGGCCATGGCAAGCCCGAGGAAGAGCTGCGTGTAGGTCGTGTAGCGCTTCGCCAGCGAATACCAGAACACGATCGCCAGCGCCACGGGCGACAGCAGCAGGCACAGGAAGCTCAGACGCCCGGCCGCGAACACGAACACGCTTGAGGAGGCGATCACGAAGAGCGCCGCCTCGGGCATCGACAGGGCGCCGCGCGGCAGCTCGCGCATGGCGGTACGCGGATTGAGCGCGTCGAACCGCGCGTCGACCAGCCGGTTGAACCCCATCGCCGCGCTGCGCGCCGACACCATGCAGACGACGATCCAGAGGATCTGCCACCAGGAGAACGGCTGCGTCCGCCAGGCGAGCAGCGCGCCCGTCAGCGCGAACGGCAGCGCGAAGACGGAGTGGCTGGCGCGGACGAACGAGAGATACGTCAGGAGCCTGTTCATGGCGAGTCGAGCCAGCTCACGGCTTCAGGCTCAACGCCGGACACCAGGTATTCTTCCACATCCGCGATGCCGGCCGGCAGACGCACCGCGACGAGCGCCGCCCGCTTGCCGGACTCGATGCTCCCGAGCTCGGCGCCGAAGCCGAGGGCACGGGCGCCGACGAGCGTCGCGCTCTCGAGCAGCCGCCGCGCGGGCACGCGCGGCGCGAGAGGCCGCGCCGCCGCGAGCTCCGCGAACATGTTCAGATCGGCGACGCTGGCGAGGCTGTCGGTGCCGAACGCGACCGCGACGCCCGCCGCGTAGAACATCTCGAGCGGCGGGTCGCCCACGCCGACGTGCCGATTGCTCCGCGGGCACGACACGATCGTCGTCCCGAGCGCGCCTAGACGCGCGAGATCGTCCCCGTCGCATTGGACGGCATGAATCGCGAGCACGCCGCTGTCGAGAAACCCCAGATCCGCGAGATAACCGACCGGCGACGTCCCCGGCGGATGCCACGCATCGGACCAGACACCAAGCTCGGTGAGCAGCGTCCGCCATGGGCCGCTCCCCGTCCGAATGAACTCCATTTCGTCGGCGGATTCGGACAGATGGACGGTCGAGACGCCGCCGGCGTGCGCGTCGCGATCGTCGCGCAGTGCGGTAAACACGGCGGGCGCCACCGAGTACGGCGCGTGCGGCGCCAGGGCCAGTCTGACCGTCGAACCTTCCTCGTCGAGGGCATCGATCGCGGCGCGGGCGTCTCGCACGCGCACCGCCGGATCCTCAACGTTGAACCCCAGCAGCTCGTAGAAGACGCGGGCGGAGAGACCCGCGTCCCGGAGCAGCGGCACCGTGACCAGCGTATTGCTGATGTCGCCAATCAGCCCCGTGCCGCTGGCCCGCGCAGCGGCGATCGCGGACCGGGCGGCCGAGACGATCGCGGGATCGCGCGGATCCGGATACGCCCGGCGCGCCGCCATCACCGCTCGAATCCAGTCGAGGAACCGCGCGGCTGGCGGCACGGCACCGGCCAGATACGAAAGCTCGAGATGCGTGTGCGCGTTGACGAGCGCCGGCAGGACGGCGACCTCGCCGAGGTTGGTCGCCTCGACAGCGTGTCCCTCCCCGAGGCCAGTGATCACGCCATCGACGGTCGCGACCCAACCGCCGCGAATGGGCGGACTGGTGATTGGAAGGACCCAGCCGGCGCGATACGACGTCATTTGCCGACGGTCAACACGTCAGAGAACCAGTTGCATGTTCTCACGTGTTGAAGAAGTCGTTCTGTCTCTCGCCAGAATTTGTCGAATGAATCGGCAGTGCGCGCTGCATCCAAGTCCATTTCGTCAGCAAGAGCCACCTGATCCAGCGTGGGTGCATACGAATCGGCCATCAGACGACCCAGCCACTCCTTCGCGCCCCGGATATCTTCTGGCACAGCCGGACGCTGAACATCATTCGGTAGGCCACGAATGCCGCGAAGAGACTCCACAGCCGCTATAAACCAGGTTTCAAACTCGCACTTTGCCAAGACAACAGCCACAGGGACATCAGCTCCCGCCGCCGTAACTGCGCGTGCGTACAATTCAGGACCAAGCGTCGCTGGACAATCATCATCGCTGTCCAGCAAGACCATCACCACGCCACAGCCACCAGCGTTGAGCGCGGCAAGCCTAACGGCGCGTTCGAGCTCCCCGGGACGCAATAGCTTACTCTTCGGAATTCGAACAGGCGCCGGCGTGGCTGGCACGATGGGCTCAGACAGAGCTTCCCCAATGCGTCTCACCAAATGCGGAGCCGCGGCAACCTCCGCATGCCCTTCGACCACGAAAGCAAAACGTCTCAAATCAGTCGTCGATGGCACTGAAGAGCGATGGCACGCGTTCCTCAGCCCGTTTGAGTTCCTCGGTGTCTGGCATCAATTGGTTCATACGCAAGAGTTCTCCAGGCGTATAGAGTCTCTCGCGTAAGGCGCGTTTGCCCACTTCATCGAGTGGTCCGATCTTGGTTGCTCCATCTTCTGACACGACTGCGAGGATGGAATCCGGATCGAGCAAGTCATCGTCCAGGAGGTCGGGGCTTTGACTGGTCACGATTAGTTGGGTTGTGCGACTTGCGTCCCTAAGGCTATCCCTAAGGACTCCTGCCGCAGCGGGATGAAGCGCAACCTCCGGCTCCTCGATAGCCACCAGTCGTATGCGGGGACCGCCGAGATTAGCCGACTGAAAAATAGCCACCAGAATTCCCAACGCCCTTAGCGTGCCGTCAGACATATTCGCCGCGAAGAACCGCCAAGGGTCCTTAGCACCGGCCACACGTTGCCGAAATTCAAGCGTCTCCTTCGGACCAACCGCACGCTCGTCGACGCCGACCAAGCCAGGAACAACCTTCCCAAGATACTCTTCGATTCGCTTCTTCGTTTTCTTGGAATGCGTACTCAGTCGAGCAACCACCGTGGCCACATTGGATCCGTCGCGCAACAACAACTGCCCCGGATCGGGTGATTGGAGCTCCCGAATGCGATCCGGATTCAGGTTATAAAACCCCATGTTCGACAACGCATCGTAGAGCGGCCGGAATTCCGGCAACCCAGAGACGTTGACCAGGTACAATCTGTCAGGAAGCGCCGCAGGCGGGGTCGAAATGGTCGCATTCACTCGACCGCTTCTAACATCAACGTGGTGCGGACCGACCGAGCATTCCTCGTGCTGCACCTCATACCCTTCATTCGGCTTCGCCCCAACTCGAAACGCATATGTGCATGGTTGTCCCTCCAATACGAGCTCCAGGCGAATGCCGAAATGTGTCGGGTGACCACCAGACCGGCGCCGAACCTCCTTGACACCTCCACGATCCCGCAGCGCATGATCGAGTGATGTACGAAGTGAATCAGTAACAAATCGAAGCCCGTCAACGAAGTTACTCTTGCCGGCGCCATTTGGCCCAACAAGGAAAGTGAGTTGACAGAGGCGTACGTCGCACGAAGCGATGCTCTTGTAGTTCTTCAAGACTACGCGACGAACAAACACAGCGTTGGCATTGGCCGCCGGTTCAGTCTCGTTCACGATGTCGCGTCTCCTCTACGGTCTTTGCCGATCCCGTCACGTCTGAATGTGGATGCTAGCGGCCACGCGGCCGGCGGGCAAGACGGATTTCGAACGATGTTCGTTTCCGGAATCGCAGGCTTTGGATACCAGCGAGAGGGGTGACGTCCGTCACTGCGCCAGGCGCAGTTGCTTGCCGGCGCGGCTCCGGGCCAGGTACTGGCGGAGCTCGTCGGGCACGGACGTGTCGCCCTCCGCCCGCGCGGTCGCGAGCGCCAGCATCCGCGGCACGTCGCGCTCGCGGAAGATCGGGTCGCCGAGGACCTCGTAGTGCATGTTCCGTCGCTTCGGGATGAAGCCGGCGTCCTCGATATTGGTGACGATCTCGACCTCGTCCATGCAGTAGCTGGCGCCGGCCGCGCGGACGACGTTCTCCTCGATCATCACGCTGCCCATGTCGTTGGCACCGAACGCGAGGCTCAGCTGCCCCACCTTGCCGCCCTGCGTCACCCACGACGCCTGCAGGTTCTCGAAGTTGTCGAGCACGATGCGCGCGAGCGCCAGCGTGCGGAGGTAGTCGACGCCGGTCGCCTCGACCCCGCCCCGCTCGGTGTGATCGGGCTGGAAGCTCCAGGTGATGAACGCGGTGAAGCCGCCGGTCTCGTCCTGCAGGTCGCGCAGCCGGATCAGGTGCTCGATGCGCTCCTCATCGGTCTCCACCGTGCCGTACATCATGGTGGCCGTCGAGCGCAGGCCGGCGCGGTGCGCCTCGCGCATGACGTCGAGCCACTGGTCGGCGGTCGCCTTGCCGTAACAGTTCAGCAGCTTCCGCACGCGATCGACCAGGATCTCGGCGCCGCCCCCGGGAATGCTGTCGAGTCCGGCCGCGACGAGGCGCGCAATGACCTCCGGCACCGCCACACGGTTCATCCGAGAGATGTGCAGGACCTCCGGGGGCGACAGCGCGTGGAGCTTGAACTCCGGATAGCGCGCCTTGACGGCCCGGAAGAGATCCTCGTACCAGGCGATCGGGAGATCCGGGTTGTGGCCGCCCTGGAGCAGGAGCTGGCCGCCGCCGACCGCGATCGTCTCGTCGATCTTGCGGAAGATCTCTTCGAACCCGAGCACGTAGCCGTCCGAGGATCCGACCGGCCGATAGAACGCGCAGAAATTGCAGCGGGCCACGCAGACGTTCGTGTAGTTGACGTTGCGGTCGATGATGTAGGTGACGATCCGATCGGGGTGCCTGCGGGCGCGGATGGCGTCGGCGAGCCGGCCGAGCAGATGCGTCGGCGCGCGGCGATAGAGCGCGAGCGCCTCGTCCGCCGTGACGCGCGATCCGTCGAGCACCTTGCTGGCGAGCTCGTCGATCATCAGAAAAATTCCAGCGTCCGCCGGTGCGGAGCCAGTCCCAGCTCCGCGGCGTAGTCGAGAAACATCTGCAGTCCCACGGCGTCGTCCGGACCGAGGCCGTATTTCACATTATCTCTTAGGTACGCGGCCGCCCGCGCGGTGGTTGCGGCGTCGCCGCGTCCGTACTCGGCGGCGATCGCGGCCGCGGCGCGCACACCCTCCTCCTGCGCGTCCTGCAGCGCGCGGACGTCGGCCTCGGTCACGGCGCCCGGCCGACCGGTCCACGCCGCGTAGATGAACGGCAGTCCCGTCATCGCCGTCCATTCCTCGCCGAGATCGATCTTCTGAAGCCGCAGCGCCTGCTCGTCGGCGTCGAGCGCCGGATCGCCGATCAGGAGCGCCGCATCCGCACCGCGCGTCATCGTCTCGAGATCGGGACCGTGCGGGACGAATTCGGGATCGATCCGAAACCGGTGCCGGCACAGAACCCTGACGAGCGCCACCGACGTGCGCGAGCTCGTGTCGAGCGCGATGCGCCGAATGTCGGCGAGCCCCACGCGTGTGAAGAGCGCCACCGACCGCACCGGACCGCGCGACCCGATGCCGACGCCGGGCACGAAGCGGTAATCGGGGGCCTGTAGATACTCCACGGAGGGAATCAGGCCGAGGTCGACATCGCCGGCGTGCAGGAGCGATGCGCAGACGGACGGGACGTCGTAGCGGATGCGCCAGCGATCCGGATCGCGATCGAGCGCCCAGGTCAGCGGGCGTGCATTCAGATAACCAACCGCGCCCAGACGGACCGGGCGCCTCACACGCCCAACTCCCAAGAAGCCCAACTCCCAACGTCGGGAGCCATGGAGTTGGGAGTTGTGGAGTTGGAAGTTGGGAGTTGCGGCGATCGAAGCGGAGTATTCATCGCGAGATCAGGTTGAACCGGCCGTCCCGCTCGGCCGCCGAGAAGCCCGCCGCCTCGATGTTGCGCCGCACTTCCTCGAGCGGCGCGCGGCGCCGTCCGTCGGGCGCCTCGTCCGACGCAGTCACGTTGTCGAGATCGTCGGCGCCGAAGGTCAGCGCCACCTGCGCCAGCTTCGGACCGTAGCGCTGCCAGTCGACCTGGATCGTCGCCACGTTCGGCGCCGCCAGACGCGCGATCGCCACCGCCTTGGCGTCGTCGTACCCGGTCGTCGGCCGCATCGGGTCGAGCACCATGGGCAGCGGGCCGATCGCCTGAATGCCGCCCAGCCGGTCCTGCAGCGCGGCGGCGCGAAGCATCCGCGCCGTGTGCGCGGAGGCGTGCGCGCTCGCGATCGTGAGACGCAAGCGCTCGAAGCCGGCGCGGTGCAGCTCTTCGACGACCGCGGCCTCGTCTTCGACGGCGTCGAGCGGAATCTCCGCCAGCGCCTCCAGCCCCGCCGTGCGAAGCTCCGCCAGGACGCGGGCGGCCGTGCTCCCCTCGCCCGCCGCCAGCCGGAGCACGTCGAGCCACGAGAACCCCGAGACGGAACGCTCACCCGCGACCTCTTTCGCGCTCCGCACGGCTGACAGCGCGTCGGCCAGCGTCGACGGACTGCCCGTCACGCGGACCTCACGCGCGACGGGTGACACGGCGTCAGCAAACGACCGATCGTACGAACAGCTCGCCACGCGCACGTAGGTCACGGCCGTGCCGTGCATCTGGCGCCGCAGCGCATCGGCCAGCATCCCGATCGACAGGATGTCCGGCGTGGCCGCGAGCTGCGCGATGTCGTCGGCCGTCAGGCGTTCGCCGGCGGTCACGCGCTCGAGCAGCAGATCGAAGATCGACAAGGCCGTCATGCGGTGGCCGCGACGATGAGATCGGACACGCGCGTCGCCAGCGCCAGTGCCGCGCGGCCGTCGGCGCCGGTCACCGCGGGGGGGCGCCGTTCACGGATCGCCGCGACGAAATCGGCCAGCTCGCGGCGAAGCGGCTCGTCGGTCGCGACGTCGATGCGGCCGCCCTCAATGGCAGGCCGGCCATTCTGGGGGACGAGGCGATACATCTCCACTTCCTGCGCGGCGTAGTCGATGGAGATATAGGCATCGTGCTGGAAAAACCGCGCCTTGCGCACGCGGTCGCGGCTGATGCGGCTCGCCGTCACGTTGGCGATGCACCCGGACGCAAAGCGGAGGCGCGCGTTCGCGATATCGACGCGCGGCGTGAGCACGTTGACGCCGACGGCCTCGAGCGCGGCCACCTCGCTGCCGACGACGGCGAGCAGCACGTCGAGGTCGTGAATCATCAGGTCGAAGATGACGTCGATGTCGAGGCTGCGGTCGGGAAAGGTGCCGAGCCGGTGGATCTCGATGAACCGCGGCCGCGAGACGTGCGGCAGCGCCGCGGCCACCGCGGGATTGAACCGCTCCGTGTGCCCGGTCGCGAGCATGACGCCGCGGGCGGCCGCGGCGGCCACGAGGCGATCGGCGTCCGCGAGCGATGCCGCGAGCGGCTTCTCGACCAGAACGGCAGCACCCGCCTCGATGAACGGCAGCGCCACCTCCACATGCGAGACGGTCGGCGTTGCGATACAGACGCCGTCGATCCGGCCGACCAGCGCCGCCGCGTCGGCATAGGCGGCCGTCCCGTACTTCGCGGCAATCTCCCTGGCGCGATCCGGCTTGATGTCGACAACGCCGGCGAGCTCGACGTCCCGCATGGCCGCGAGAATGCGGGCATGGTGCTGGCCGAGCTGACCGACGCCGACGACGGCGAGACGAGTGCTCATCAGGTTGTCGGGCGCCCCACGATGGTAATACCGGCAGCATCCGCGGCGGCGATCACCGCGTCGCCATCGAGCATCAGCGTCTTGCCGGCGTCAATCGAGAGCGCGGATGCCCCCACGTCCTGCATCGCACGGATCGTGGCGACGCCGACGACCGGCACGTCGAACCGCATGTCCTGCCGCGGCTTGGCGACCTTCACGATGGCGACACCTGGGCCGGCCAGCCTCCCCGCCCGGGCGATGACCTCGTCGGTGCCCTCCATCGCCTCGACTGCCACGACCGCCTGCTGCCGGACCGCGATGGTCTGGCCGATGTCGAGCGCCGCAACCTGGTCGGCCATCCGGTAGCCGAAATCGAAGTCCTTCTGCTCCTCGGCGGTCGGCGGCCGACGTGCGAGCACGCCCGGTCGCGCCAGCAGCGGACCGAGGAGCGCCGTCGAGTCGATCAGCTCGATGCCGCGCTCCCGCAGCACGTTCGCGACGCCGCCAATCAGCCCGTCGGTGTTCTTCGAGCGGAGCTCGGTCAGCACGCGGAGGAAGAGCAGGTCCGGCACGATGCCGCCGGAAAAGATCTTGGTGTGCTTCACCTGCCCTGCCATGACGGCGTGCGTTACGCCCGCCTGCTGGAGCAGGCTCACGCAGGCGCCGAGCTGGCCGAGCGAAATCCAGTGAATCGCCGACCCATGGCGGGCGGCGGCGTCAGCCAGCTCCGGAAACGTCTCCTCCCTGGCCGCGATGATGGTGACGTCGTAGCCCTGGGCGCGGGCGGCATCGAGGACGAGAAACGGAAAGCGCCCGTTGCCGGCAATGAGCCCCAGCTTCATTCGTCCGCGACCAGCTCCTCGGCTCGGCGCATCGGCCGCCGGAGAATGACCCCGCGCTGGGAGGTCCGGATGAAGTCGACGAGATACCGCACCTCGGGCGACGTGAGCGCCGGATCCTGCTCGATCTGCACGAGCGCCCGCGAGGTATTGAGCTTCGACTGCAGCAGATAGCGGTACGCCCGCTTGAGCTGCGCGATCGTCTCCTCCGTAAAGCCGCGCCGCACCAGACCGATCGTGTTGAGGCCGTAGATCCGCGCGCGATTGCCGACCGTCTTGCCGAACGGGAGCGCGTCCTTCGTCACGACCGAATAGCCGCCGACATACGCGTGCCGCCCCACGCGGCAGAACTGGTGGACGCCGGAGTAGGCGCTGATCGTGGCGTACTCCTCCACGATGACGTGGCCGCCGAGCGTCGCGCCGTTGCCGAAGATCGTTTCGTTGCCAATATGGCAGTCGTGGGCCACGTGCGAGTACGCCATAAAGAGGTTGTGGTCGCCGATCGTCGTGTGCCCGCCGCCGCCCCGCGTCCCACGGTTGATCGTGACGAATTCCCTGAACGTGTTGCCGCGGCCGATCGTGAGCCGCGTGTGCTCGCCTTTGTACTTCAGGTCCTGCGGCGCGAGCCCGATCGACGCCATCGGATAGATCCGCGTGTCGTCGCCGATCTCGGTCCAGCCGTCGATGACGACCGACGCCCCGATATGGCAGCGCGCGCCGATGACCACCTCAGGCCCGATCGTGCAGTATGGACCGACGGTCGTGCCGGCGCCGATGCGGGCCGAGGAGTGGACCTGCGCCGTCGGGTCGACGCGCGCGGACGCGACCTCGACCGCCAGCACCAGCGTCAGCTCGGCCACCGTCTGACCGTCCACCGAGGCGGTCGCGCGCACCTTCGCCAGCCGCGAGCGCGCGGGGCCGACGCTCACCTCGAGCCGCAGGCGATCACCGGGGACCACCTGCCGGCGGAACTTCGCGTCATCGACGCCGCGGAGCCAGACGCGTGCCGGCGCGGGCGCGTCCGGGCGCTCGAGCAGCAGCACGCCCGCCGCCTGCGTCAGCGCTTCGACCATGAGCACGCCCGGCATCAGCGGCGACCCCGGAAAGTGTCCCTGAAAGAACTCCTCGTTGACCGTGACGTTCTTGATCGCCACGAGCCGGACGCCCGGCTCGTGCTCGGCCACGGCGTCGACGAGAAATGACGGATAGCGGTAGGAGACGCGGTCGAGGAGCGCTGGAAGATCCAGGGAAAGGGCCACGGATGATTAAAGCATACCGAAGGGCCCAGGCCTCAGGCCCCGGGCCTCAGGGCTGTCTGAGGCCTGTGAGGCCTGTCGTTACGGCTTGGGCGCCGGTGCGGGCTTCGCCGGCACGGCTGGTGCAGCGGGCGCCGGCTTCGGCGCAGCCGCCGCCGGTGCGGCGGGAGCGGGCTTCGGCGCGGGCGCCGCTGCGGACTTCGCCGCAGCGTCGAACTCCCGAATCACGTCGCTCGTGATGTCGAGCGAGAGGTCCGCCCAGACGAGGCCGCTGTCGGCGGCGCTGAACAGCAGGTGGAGCTGCTTCTCCATCGCCACCTGCTGCACGATCGGCGTCAGCTTGCGCTGGAACTCCTCCTGCAGCTCCATCTGCAGCGCCTGGACCTCCTGCTGCGCGTCCTCGGTGAAGCGCTGGATGTCCACTTGCATCCGCTCGATCTCCTTCTGGAGCTGACCCAGCGCGTTCGGATTCAGCACCGAGCCGCCCGTCTCGAGCTTCTGCTGCGCGGCCTGCAGCTGCTTGTTCTTCTCGTTGAGCTCCTGCACCTTCTTCTGGTTGAGCGCCTGCACCTTGGCCGCGAGCGCCTTGCCTTCGGCCGACTCGGCGGCAATCCGCTGAATGTTGATGAAGGCGTACTTCACGCCGGCGGGAAACGGACGCGGGGGCTGCGCCGGTGCGGCCTGGGCCGCCGGCGCCGCCGGCGGCGCGGCCTGCGGTGCCTGGGCAAACGACGGCGCGGCGGCCAGCGTGACGCAGAGCGCCGCAACACCGATGAACACTCTCATACTCGTCGCTATCCTTTCAGGTTAGAACGTCGACCCGACGGCGAAGCGGAATGTGAAGTTCTTCGCCGGACGGAGGTTGTTGTCGAGGACGCCTGCGCGCTGCGGGTTCGCGGCGAAGATCAGCCGGAACGGCACGTTGAGCACCGGCATGTAGAAGCGCACCTCCGCGCCCGTCGAGGTGCGGAACTTGTCGATCCCGAACGGTTCGTCGTCGTTGGCCACCTGGCCGGCGTCATAGAACGCGATCAGCCGGACCTGCGGCACGATCGAGAACAGATATTCGGCGTTGAAGAGCAGGCTCTTGTTGCCGCCGAGCACCAGCCCGGTATTCGGGTCGGTGGGGCCGACCGATCGGATGTCGAAGCCGCGGATGCTGTACTCGCCGCCCAGCCAGAGCTTCTCGAAGAGCGGCAGCGTCTTGGTGTCGCGGATCGGTGCGATGAACTCGTACTGTCCGCGGATGCCGAACGAGGTGCGCGACGTGTGGCGCCAGAACCGGACCCCCTCGATGCGCGGCTTGTAGTACTGCGTGTTGCCGCCGAGCATGGCGAGATCGAGCGCCAGCGTCAGCCGCTGCCCCACGTTCGGGAAGATCGGGTTGTCGACCGTGTTGTGGACGAAGCTCGGGATGATCTTGCTGACCGTGCGCCGCCCCCCGGCGCCGACCATCAGCGAGTCGAAGAGGAACGGATTCAGGCGGATGGTCTCCATCAGCTCCGGCGTGATCGACCCGGGATCCGAGACGGTCAGGACCGAGCATCCCTGCTCGCTGAACGCGCAAAACGGATTGACGAACAGCTCGTTGATGTCCGTCATCCGCGTCGCCTCGTAGGCGTAGGTCAGGAACATGCGGCTGAAGTCGGCGACCGGGAAGCCCATCATGAGGTTGCCGCCGGTCGACTTCTGCGTGTAATAGCCGATGTACTGCAGCGCCCGCTTGTAGACGTCGAAGCCCGCGGTGATGTTGCGGTCGAACAGGAACGGCTCGGTGAAGGCGAGCTGGTAGTTCTGGATCCGGTCGCCGGCCATGAGCGAGACGGTGAGGCTCTCGCCGCGGCCGAGGAAGTTCGCCGTCTGGAACGCGAGCTGCCCGAAGATGCCCTCGTACTGCGAGACGCCCGCGCCAAAGGTCAGCTGGTTGCGGTTCTGCTCCTTGAGTGTGAGCGTGACGTCGACGTTGCCCTCACGTCCGGCCGTCCTCTCGGTCTTGATCGCGTTCTGATCCTGCTCGTTGATCTGCTCGAAGTAGCCGAGCTGGTTCAGCCGCCGGACGCTGTACTTCAGCGCCTCGGTGTTGAAGACGGCGCCCTCGACGAGCCGCATCTCCCGCCGGATCACGTTGTCGCGCGTCGTCGAGTTGCCGACGAAGGTGATCCGGTTGACGAAGTACTGCTGCCCTTCCTGCAGCCGCATCGTCACGTCGACGGTCGGCGGCCCGGGCGGCGGCGGCGCGGCGAGCGCCGCGGGCACGTTCTCCTCGGGCTCGTCGCTCGGCTTGAGATCGGGGAATCCGGTGAACTCCATGTAGCCGCCGGCGCCATAGAGCTCCCGCGCCTTCACGAGACCGTCGCGGACCTTCTTCTCGTCGTACCAGTCGCCCATCTTCAGGTCGAACAACGGCCGAAGCGCCTCGCTCTTTACCACCGTGTTCCCGTCGATCGCGAAGTCGGCGACGCGGTACCGCGTCCCCTCGGTCACCGGGATCCGCAACTCGATGTACCGGGTCTTGCCGTCGCCGGAGTCGTCGAGCGTGACGATTTCCGGATTGCCGATCTGCGCGCGGACGTAGCCTTCCTGCCGGTAGTAGGCCTGCACGAGGTCCGCGTCCATCTCGTACTGTTCGGGCTTGTACACGCTGCCCCGCGAGAACCAGTTCCAGATCGGGATCCAGCTCGGCTCCTTGTTCTCCTTCATCTTCTTCGCCAGCGCACGGTCGCTCTTGGCGGTGTTGCCGACGAACTCGATGTCGCGGATTTTCAGCTTCGGCCCCTCGCCGATCTGGAAGGTCACGTTGACGAGCTTGGGGCCGCCGGCCACCGGCGTGATGGTGTGCTTCACGTCCGCGTTGGTGAAGCCCTTCTCCGCCATCATCTCGCGCAGCACGCCTTCGACGCGGCGGATGACCGCACGGTCGACGAACGAGTCGAGCCGCAGCTCGATGCCGCGCGCGCGCAGCTGCTCGTCGATCTTCGTACGATCGATCTGCTTGGTCCCCTCGTAGTTGACGATCTTGACCCGCTCGCGCTCCTCCATGTTGTAGGTGACGAGCTTGCCGACCACCCCGTTGGAGAACACGTAATCGGTGACCTCGATCGACAGGTCGAACAGGAAGTTGGTCGCCCACAGCCGCTTGAAGTCCTCGAGCATCGTCTGCTCGGCCTTCTCGTCGAAGGGGACCCAGACGTTCTGCGACGGCTGACTCGGGCGGAGCTGGATGTAATAGAGGTACGTCTGCGCGTCGACGATGGGGACATTCCCCTGTGCCGCGAAGCACGGCGCCAGGATGTAGATGACCGGACCGGAACCGGCGGGCGGCAGATTGACCGGCGGCGACACCGGCGCGCCGCAGATGCGCGGCGCTGCCGGGCCCGACGCCACCTGTGCCGGATTCTGAACCGGTGAACCTTGCGCAGCGGGCGACGCCGCCTGCGCCCAGGCTGACGAGAGCGACGCAACGAGGAGCGCCGCCAGGAGCAGCGCGCGTGTCGTGAAGGTGCGCATCATCCGCAGATCCGTGAAACGCCTTAGTTTACAGGATCTTAGACGTGCCAAGGTAGCAAAAGGCCTGCCGATGCGCGGACGCTGCGGGCCTGCTGTTCGGTGCGACGGGGTTGGGCGTTGTTACCTCAGGGAGGACGGTGACGGCTCGTCCACCGGACGCACGGATGGTCTCGCAGATACCCCGGTTCCCCTCTAGGACATACGGCGTCCTCTGCCTGGCGGCCTGTGCGCTCGTCGCGCTCAGCGGCCGACCCGCCAGCGCTGCCAGACCCCAGGATCAGGGCGTGAGCTATGCCGACGAGGTCGCGGATCTCACCGGCTGCCTCGACCTCGCGACCGGCGCAAACGGCTTTGAGCCCCTGGATGACCTCATTCGAAACCTCAGAGGCGATGCGTTTGCCGACGCCTACGGCGTCTACATCCGCGATCTCGAACCGCTGCTGGAGCAAGGCCGGACCCTGGGGCAGCAGATGCGGCAGCTCGCACGCGCCGAGTGCGACCCGTTCGAGCTCGAACAGGGACAGTGGAGAGCGCAGAAGACAGAGCTCATCAACAGTGGCTGCATCGGGACCGTCCCGCCGGAAACGTTTGCCGGCTGCGCGCCGCGGATCAACAGCCTGAACGCCTGGCGCGATCGGCTCGACGCGCGGCGCCAGGCGGCACAGCAACGGATCAACGCGACGCTCAGAGAGGCCAACGCCGTCGTGCAGCGGGCCGAGGGTCCCGTACGCAATGCGGAACTCGTGTTGAATCCCGATCATGCCGAAGATGCGTTTCACCTGTACATGCTGTGGTATCTGCGCCAGCACGGCTCGCCGCCGGCCGACTCCTGCGCGGCGCTTGCCGACCTGGCCACCGCGCTGGGCCGTCGCGTGCGCGACCGCGACCAGTTCATCGACCGGCTGACGCGGAACCTGGTAAACCCGGAATCTCCCTTGCGCCGGGTCATGGCGCCGCCGGCATGGCGGCCGCTCGCCGGCCGCACGTTCGGCGCCGCCGGTTTCAAGCCCAAGTTCTTCACGAACACCGCCGACAACCAGGTTCGTCACGCCGCCGCGCACATGCGGCTCGGTTACGCACTCAGAACCGCGTCGTCGGTCTACACATTCGGGGATGACCTCGCGGCGCGGTACGTCCGGGGACGCACGCCGGAATGGGATGACTACTATCTTGGCCTCGCGGCGGGCTACCTGGGCTTCAAGCTGCGAAGCGGGCTGGTCGGCGTCTCGGATTTTGGCGATGCCATCCGCACAGATCTGTGCAACTAGCAAGGAGGCCTATGGCGACATCCACATTGCGCTCCGCTGGACTGGTGGCCGTTGGCGTCGTCATCGGCCTTGTCGTCTTCGCGATGCTGATCGATCCTCCTTCGGCTGATCCCGTGCCGGCACCGTCCACCGACACCGACATTCGCGGGGATGAACCCTCTCCTGCGGCGGAGGTCGAAACGGACCCGGATGTCCTGACGGCGCCGCCGCCACTTGACGCATCAGCGCCGGCCGGCACGCCCCGATACAGCCTGGAAGATGCGGCCGCCCGCGGACTGATCGAGTACGAAATCGAGGGAACCGGTGCGTCATCCGGAGAATCGCTGACCTTCGCGGTCCGGCGCCTGAGCGACAGCGACATCGACGTCTACATCGTTCCGGGGACTGTTCTGATGCCGTCGAGCAGCGGTGCGCAACGGATGGTGGCCTGGAACGTCGTGCGAGGCATCGTCGTCAACGAGAACGAGACGACCCGCGACCTGGGGACGGTGACCAGTATCTATCTGCCCGACACCAGCCTGCGCCTCTACACGGTGGAGGCGTATTGCCTCGATTTCGACCTCGAGAATCCGGCCGACACCGATCGCTTTGAACCGGTGCTCGCGAACGTCGTCCCGGCGCAACCCATCGCCGCGGCGGTCGAACCGGACGTCCGCGCCGCCCAGCTCATGCGGAGGGGGAAGGACGCCGGCCTGTCATTTCGAGGCATTCAGGTTGCGATCTGGGCGGATCGCAACCACAAGACCAAAGAAGAAATCGCGGCGAAGTTCTCGGTCGAAGACCAGGAGATGAACGACGCGTTCCAGATGCTGCTGAACACGCCGCCACCGAAGCAGAAGCAGCGCCGATAACCGGCCGGCTGAGCGGGCTTACGACAGCCGCCGGCCGGCCGCGAGCTCGCCGGCAGGACGGTAGGCGAGCTGACCGGCCTCCAGATAGACCTCGACCTCGCCATCGTGGAGGTTGCCCCGAATCAGCTCCTCCGACAGCGGATCCTCGACGTAGCGCTGGATGGCGCGCCGGAGCGGCCGGGCGCCGTACGAGCGGTCCTTGCACGTGACCTCGATGATCCAGTCGACCACCTCGGGCGTGAGCGCGATCCGGATCCGGCGATCGGTCAGGTTGGCGTTCAGCTGCTCGACCAGCAGCGCCGTAATCTGCCGCAGATCGTCGTCGGTGAGCGCCTCGAACACGATGATCTCGTCGATCCGGTTGATGAACTCCGGATTGAACGTGCGCTTGACCTCGCCGAGCACCATCTCGGTGACGTTCTTGTCGACGGTGCCCGCGTCGCTCGCCTGGAAGCCGAGCGAGGCCTTCTTCTGGATGAAGCGCGCCCCGATGTTCGACGTCATGATGATGATCGCGTTCTTGAAGTTCACCCGGTTGCCGAGGCCGTCGGTCAGGTGGCCGTCTTCGAACACCTGCAGCAGGATGTTGAAGATATCCGGGTGCGCCTTCTCGATCTCATCGAGCAGGACGACGGAGTACGGGTTGCGCTTGACCTTCTCCGTGAGCTGACCGCCTTCCTCGTGCCCGACGTAGCCGGGCGGCGAGCCGATCAGCTTCGAGACGGAGTGCTTCTCCATGTACTCGGACATGTCGAAACGGATGAGCGCGTTGTCGCTGCCGAACAGGAAGTTGGCGAGCGCGCGGGCCAGCTCGGTCTTGCCGACGCCGGTCGGCCCCAGGAAGATGAAGCTGCCGACGGGACGGTTCGGGTTCTTCAGCCCGGCGCGGGACCGCCGGATGGCGCGCGAGATCGCGGAGATCGCCTTCTCCTGGCTGATGACCCGCTTGTGCAGGTCGGCCTCCATGCGGAGCAGCTTGTCGCTCTCGTCCTGGTTGATCGACGAGATCGGCACGCCGGTCCACTTCGATACCACCTCGTCGATGTCGGCCTTCTGCACGATCACCTTGCGCGCGCTCGACTTGACCTCGAACTTCTCGCGGACGAACTGCAGGTTCTCGCGCGCCGACACCTCCTGCTCGCGGTAGAACTGCGCGCGCTCGAAGTCCTTCTGCGACACCGCGTTCTCCATCTGCTCGACGGCGACGCGGATGCTCTTGTTGATCTCG
>JACPCS010000038.1 GCA_016184455.1 Acidobacteriota bacterium | reverse complement strand
TGCGATCTACGACGCGACCGGCGTGCGCCTCCGGCGCGTGCCGTTCCGGCCGCAGCGGGTCACCACGGCGCTCAAGACGATGCGGGCGTAGGGCGTACGTCGTGTCCGCCTTTCCTGGCCTGAGCGAAGTCGAAGGCAGGCGGACCAGACATGCACGACACGTGGACCGTGACCTGCCCTTACTGCGGCGAGGACGTCGAGATTTACGTCGAGCCCGACGTCACGGGGAGCTTCATTCAGGATTGCGAAGTGTGCTGCAATCCGTGGCGCGTGCAGGTCGTGCAGGACGGCGGTGAGCGCTTCGTCAGCCTCGCCCGCGCCGATGGCTCCGAGTAGCCGTCATGGCTGGATCTCCGGGCGATCGCGCATGACACGATCTTGTCGTTCTCGCCCAAGCCCGCCGTGGAGCTCCGCTTCAACATCCGCGCATCGTCGCTACCGCCCGAAGTCAAGCAGCGCCTGATCGCGCTGGCCGGCAGCAGAATGACGCACGACGAAATACTGCTCATCGACAGCCGCGAGCACCGAACGCAGGCGCAGAACCGGTTGGCCGCCCGCGAGCGGCTGGTCGCGCTCATCCGGCAGGCGCTGGTGAAGCCGCGCGTGCGGCGGCCGACCCGACCGAAAGCGGCGGCACGGGAGAAGCGCCTGACCGGCAAGAAGAAGCGAGCGACGGTCAAAGCGCTGCGGGGCCGCACGCGCGGCGGAGAGGACTAAGACAGCTTCAGGAGCCCGGCGTCACGAGGCGGCGGAGGACTGCCGCTGCAGATGGCCGAGCATCCGGCGCCGATGCGCGACCTGCCGGTCGCTCAGCGCGCGCGGCGGACCGCCATCGTAGCGCCTGAACGGCGACTCCGGCGGCGGCCCGGCAGGCTGCCGCGCCAGCGCCTCGCCCGGTTCACCCCGATGCGACTCGAAATACACGACCCTGCCGGACACGTCGCCTCCCCACGGGCAACGATAGCCGGGGGCTGTGACAGCGCAGGTCCTTCGCCGGACCTCCGCCGCTACTGCGGGTTGACGTTCTCGGCGCGCGGCCCCTTCGGCCCCTGCCCGACGGTGAACGTCACCGTCTGACCCTCGCGCAGGTCGTCGAACCGCGTGCTCACGCAGGCGGTCTGGTGGAAGAAATACTCGGTGCCGTCGGCCGCCAGGATGAAGCCGAAGCCCTTGTCCGTCTTGCGTTTGATCGTTCCAGTCGTTGTCGCCATTGTCGCTTGCCTTGCTGAGTGAGTGACCGGTATCGGTGAGAGAGCCGGAGGCACGGTTACTGGGAGCACGCCGTGCAGCGCCAGGACGTGGAGGCGCCGATTTCCTTGCCGGTGGTCGTCACGTCC
The DNA here is from genome assembly GCA_016184455.1 of Acidobacteriota bacterium. Lineage (GTDB taxonomy): Bacteria > Acidobacteriota > Vicinamibacteria > Vicinamibacterales > UBA2999 > MELF01. Next base: position 20,491 of record JACPCS010000038.1, on the reverse strand, counting down.
ACAGGGCTCCTCGCGTCAGCGCCGCGGGTCCCGGGTTGTGCCGAACCGCTGCTCGGTAATCCACTGATGGCTGACCGCGCCGAGATCGACCTCGGCGCGCCGCCGCAGCCGGGACGAAACGGCCACCGCGACCGTCACCGCCAAGCCGACCAGGATGAGAATCCAGCTTGTGTTCATGGGCAGACGCGGCAGCTCGGCACGAAGCCCAACCTTTCAGGGCTTTGATGAGAGCCGGCCGGCGGGACGCGCGAAGGGCCAGGACTCAGGAAAGCGCTGCCAGCACAGTAACACAAACCGGGCCTCGGGACCGGAGGGCTGACGCCCTCCGGCTACCACGGTCCGGCTGACGCCGGACGCGACGTCCTGTCAATTGCTGGCGCCGCGGCCGCCGCGGCCCGCGCCGAACGGCGGGTACGTCTTCGGAGTGATGACGTGGCGCTCGAGGAAGAAGTCGTTCAGCCGCGCCACGGCTTCGGCGAACTCCTGGTGCGCCACGAATTCGTGCGGCACGCCGGCGAACTCGTGCAGCTCCGAGGGAATGTTCGCCGCGCGCAGCAGCCTCAGAAAGTCCTCGCTGCTCTCGGGGCGCACGGTCACATCGGCGAGCCCGTGATGGAGGACGGTCGGCGGGAAACCCTTGATATGCGTCCCGGGTTCGGCCTCCTTCCACGCTGCCTCACTGCTCCCCTCGGGCATCGGGAATCCCTTGCGGAAGCCTTCCCATGCGGGACCGGTCACGGCGTAATAGGCAAAGCACGCGGCCACCTGCGTGCCGGCGCCGGCGCTGCCGCCGCTCCCCTCGTACTGCGGGCTGTTCTGCGTCCCGGCGGCAAAGAGCGCGAGGTGACCGCCGGCCGAGTAGCCGGCGACGGCAATGCGTGCGGGATCGATCCCGAGCTTGCCCGCGTTGGCGCGCGTCCACCGGATCGCCGCCTTCACGTCCTCGATCTGCGCCGGCCATCGCGCCACGCCCGAGAGGCGATACTGCACCGCGACGTTCACGTAGCCGAGCGCCGACTGCGCCTGAAGACGTGCGGCCAGGTTGTTCTTGTTGCCCGCCGCGAACCCGCCGCCATGCACGTGCAGGATCGCCGTGCGCTTCACCGGCGCGCCGGCCGGAGGCTTGTAGATATCGCAGTGGAGATCGACATCGCCGCCCTTGCCGAAGACGACGTCGCGCTCGACATTGGCCGCGTCGCGCGCGGGATTGGGCGCAGGACCCTGCGCCCGCGCCGTCAATGACGCGAGCTCACCCACCGCAACGCCTGCACCCAATGTCCCGAGAAATCCCCGCCGCGACCATTTCGTATGGGTCATATTCGATTACCGCGCGCTCGCGGTCTGGCGTGTCGGCGCCGGGGCCGGCGGCTTCAGCGACGCCAGATACGCGACGATGTCGCGCAGGTCGTCGTTGCTCAGATCGCTCACGACGGGCACCATGATCGCCGCATACGTCCCGTTCCTGCGACCGGTCTTGAAGTCGTACAGCATGCGCATCATGTAGCTCGGCGAGCGGCTGCCGATGGCCGGGAAGTCGCCCACGCCCTGCATGTCGGCGCCGTGGCATGTGGCGCACGCGGTCGTCTTGCGCACGGGCTTGCCGCCCACCATGGCCACGCCGGTCTCCACGAGGCGCCTGCCGCGCGCGACGGCCCCCGTCGGCACGTACGCGATCCACCCGGAGTGCGGATTGCGCAGCCCGTTCGCCTGCCACGCGTCCTCCGGCGTCTCGACGATGCGCCCGGCAAGCTTCTCGGTGGGCTGCTTGCCGTGCGTGATGTACATGTTGCCTTCTTCGAGCTCCATCTCGGGGATGACCTCGGCTTCCTTCACGGTGATCCAGGGCGTCCACTTCATCGCGGCGAAATACTCCGCCGCCTGCAGCATCTCCTCCTCGCTCATCGACCGCGCCAGCATCCCCATCGTCGGCGTGTTGGGCTTGCGCGGGTCGGAGCTGATGCGCCGGCCGGCCGCGAAGTCGCGCAGCTGCTGGATGAAGTAGTTGACCGGCTGGCCCGCGACGGGCGCGTTCTCCGGACGACCCTTGCCGTTCGGCAGATGGCACGAGCCGCAGCCGCGCGCCGCCTCGCCCAGGCTCGCCGGGCCGTTCTTGACGATCGACGGCATGGCCGGATGGTCCTGCGGGAACCAGTCGATCACGTTGTGGCCGTCGCGGATGTCGACGAGCGAGTACTTCGCGCTGCTCCCCTGGACGGTCCGAGGCATCGTCTGCTCGTTCGGATCCTCGTTGGGGCGCAGGTTGCGGTTGGGAGACGCCTGCGGCGCCGCCTTGTCGCCGGGCTGCGGCTGGGTGCTCCGCCCCCAAGCCCACAATGGCAGCGGCTCGACCTGAGCCTGGATGGATACCACGCTCGCCGCCACGAACGCGGCACCGACGACACAGAAGACGACGCGCTTCATAGTGCCTCCTGACAAGTTGCCGGGGCTGCAGCTCGCTGGACGCTTCCTTGCCGTGAGACCCGGCCTACGTACGCCGCGTGCGACTCTACACCCCGCCGACGGGGTTCGCAAGCCGCGCCGCGCGGGAAATTCGGTGTTCATCCGCCGGTGGCGTAGGATCGCGGGAGCCGGGTACCGTCTCACTCATGAGCACACAGCCAGCCCTCTTCACCCCAACACTTCCGCCCCGCACCGAGATGGAGCGCGCGTTCCTCGAAGGCGACGCCAGCTACGACGGCATCTTCTTTACCGGTGTGCGCACGACCGGCATCTTCTGCCGGCCGTCGTGCCGCGCGAAGAAGCCGCTGCCGGAAAATGTCGAGTTCTTCCCGAGCGTCCGCGAGGCGCTCTTCGCGGGCTACCGTCCGTGCAAGCGGTGCAGCCCGGCCACGCCGCCAGGGACGGTACCCGATTGGGTGAAGGCGCTGCTCGATGCCGTCGAGGCCGATCCGACGCGCCGCCTCCACGACGGGGACCTGCGGAAGCTGGGCGTCGATCCGGCGCGCGCGCGGCGCTACTTCCTCGAGCACTACGGCATGACGTTCCATGCCTACTGCCGCGGACGACGGCTGTCGGGCGCGCTGCGGCAACTCCGTTCGGGCGAGTCGCTCGACGACGTGGCGCTCGGCACGGGCTGGGAGTCGCACAGCGGCTTCCGCGAGGCGTTCACGCGCACGTTCGGCACGGCGCCCGGCGCGGCGCGCACCATCCCCGACGCCGCGGTCGTGATGACGACGATCGAGACGCCCCTCGGACCGATGGTTGCAGGTGCGACGGATGCGGGGCTGTGCCTGCTCGAGTTCACCGACCGCCGCATGCTCGAAGCGCAGATGCGGCGGCTCCAGGCACTCCTCAAGCAGCCGCTCGTACCCGGCGAGCATCCGCTCCTCGCGCAGGCGCGCGAGGAGCTGGCCGCCTATTTCGACAAGAAGCTCACCGCCTTCACGGTGCCACTCGTGTTCCGCGGGACGCCGTTCGAAGAGCGCGTGTGGCGGGAGCTGTGCCGGATTCCGTACGGTGAGACGATCTCGTACGCCGCGCTCGCGGACCGCGTCGGCTCGCCGGGCGCGCAGCGCGCGGTCGGGCGCGCCAACGGCATGAACCGCATCGCCATCGTGATTCCGTGCCACCGGGTGGTGAACAGCGACGGGAAGCTGGGCGGATACGGCGGCGGGCTGTGGCGGAAGCACTGGCTGCTCGGGTTGGAGAAGTCCGGCTAAAGCCGGACGCTACGTACGTAGCGTCCGCCTTTAGGCGGACCTTCCTCCATCGACACGTCCCTCGAACGACGCCGATGCGATGTGCGACTCGTGCAGCGTCACGCGGATCTGCTGGATGGCATCCGCGCCAGGGCCCAGGTCGCCGCGCTGAATCGCGGCCCGCAGGCGATCGAACACGACGCGCGCGAGGACCTCGGTCGTCGTATTGCGTCCTGTCAGCTCCGGCACCTCATCGAGATTTCGATAAGTGAGATCCGCCAGGACACGATGGAGCGCGTCGGACGCGCGTCCGATGTCGACGACGATCCCGGACGGGTCGAGGTCGGGGCGCTTCAGTTCGATGTCGACGACGTAGGTGGCGCCGTGGAGGTGCTCGGCCGGGCCGAACACGTCGCCTTTCAGGCTGTGCGCGATCATCATGTGGTCGCGCACGGTCACGCTATACATTCGACGTCTCCCGTCTCAATACTTCACCCGGTGGCAGAGGGTGTCGCCGGGCCCTTTCGCCAGCGTGGCCATCACCCGGGGCAGCGACTCGAAGTCGCTCTCGCCGGTGATGAGCGCGTCGAGCGCCGGATCGCGCAGCAGCCGCAGCGCGAGCTGCATGCGGCGCCGCGTATCCCACCGGGCCCGCTGCGACGGGGCCACCCGGCCCACCTGCGACGAGGCAATCGTCAGCCGCTTCGCGTGAAACGGGCCGCCGAGCGGCAGCGGTACGTCGCGGCTGCCGAACCAGCTCAACTCCACGATCGTCGCCTCGAGGCCGGCGACCTCGAGCGCCAGCGCGAGGCCAGACGCCGATGCGCTCGCATGGACGACGAGATCGGCATCGCGTTTGGCTCGGGCCGGTTCGGCGAACCGTACGCCGAGTGCGCGGGCGACCTCCGCGCGTCGAGGGTTGACGTCGACGAGCTCGACCTCGCATCCGAGGATGCGCGATGCGGCCCACGCGGACAGGCAGCCGACCGTGCCGGCGCCGACGACCGCGATACGATCGCCCACGTGCGGCCGTCCGTCCCATAGCCCGTTGATCGCGGTCTCGAGATTGGCCGCCAGCACCGCGCGTCCGGGCGGCACGTCATCAGGGATCGGGTGCACGGCGTCTGCGGGCACAATGAAGCGCGTCTGATGTGGATAGAGGGCGAACACGGTTCGGCCGGCAAGGCCGTCAGGGCCCTCGGCGACGCGGCCGACGCTCGCGTATCCGTACTTCACCGGCGCGGGGAAGTCGCCCGACTGAAACGGCGCGCGCATGCGCGTCCACTCGCTCGGCGGCACCTGGCCGTTGAAGACGAGCGCTTCGGTGCCGCGGCTGATGCCGCTGTACAGCGTCTCGACGAGCGCCTCGCCCGCCGCAGGCGCGCGCAGCGACTCGGTACGGATCTCGCCGCGGCCGGGCGCGGCGACCCAGAACGCGCGTGCCTCAGGTGCCATTGGTGGACATTCTGATGCGGGATCCATGCCGTTACAATGTCGCCGTTCCCGTTGCGCTTGGTGTCGCCGGCACCGGTGCCGGCGGTGTGCTGGTCGGCACGTGGATTGGTGCAGGTGCGGCCTATCCGACCGTGGCGGCCGCCGTCGCGGCCGCGATGCTGGCCGCCATCGTACGCGTCGCCGGTCATCAGCATCCGCACGCGCGGTTCGGCGCTGCGAATGCGGTCACCACGGTTCGCGTCGGGCTGGTTGCGCTGGCGGCGGCGATCCTCGGCGCGGACGCAAGCTCCGCCGCGTTGTGGGCGGTCGTGGTGCTGGCGTCACTCGAGGCGGCGCTCGACGGCGTGGACGGCTGGCTCGCGCGTCGCACCGGCCTCGCGAGCGAGTTCGGCGCGCGCTTCGACATGGAGACCGACGCGCTGCTCGTTCTCGTGTTGTCGATCCTGGTCTGGCAGCACGAGAAGGCCGGCGTCTGGGTACTGGCGGCGGGGCTGATGCGCTACGGGTTCGTGGCGGCGGGGTGGGTGGTGCCGTGGCTCGCGCGGCCGCTCCGCTCGACGCTCAGGGGAAAGACGGTGGCGGTGGTGCAGATCGTCGGCCTGATCGTGGCGATGGCGCCGATCGTGCCGAGGCCGTACAGCACGATCGTCGCTGCGGCCACGCTGGTCGCGCTCGCCTGGTCGTTTGCGCTCGATATCGTCCGGCTCGCTCAACAGGAGTCGTAATGCCGCTTCGTGTGTTGTCGCTCGCGCTCGGCACGTTCCTGCTCTTCATGGGGCTCGACAAGCTCGACTGGTTCGTCGATGACGGGTTTCTCACGCGGCGCCTGCAGGAGTGGCGCGGGATCGCGCGGCCCGCGGCACGGTGGTACCTCGACACGATCGCGATTCCCGGCGCGCCGATCTTCGCGCGCCTCGTCCCGCTCGCGGAGCTCTCGACGGCAAGCGCGCTCATTCTGGGCGTGTACGTCCGCGGGGCCGCGGCGCTCGCGATGGTGATGATTCTGAATTTCCACTTCGCCGCGGACATCATCTTCCGCTACGACTACCTCATCAATGCGTACGGCCTGCCGATTCTGGGCGGGCTGCTGGCGCTGGCGCTCGGAGGACACACATTGCCCCTGAGCGTGTCGAGGGAATAGCCCTCACGGAACACCGAGGCACCGAGACACCGAGGCCGCTCTTCCAGACACCAAGGCCACAAAGGGCACCAAGGGCCGTTCGACTGACCGGCCTGCGAAGCAGGCCGTCTCGCAGCGCCCGCCTTCGGCGGTCAGTCGAACGGCACTCGAGCTGACCGCGCCTTCGTGGCCTTTGTGGACTTGGTGGTCGACCCGTGGTTTCGGTGAAATCGCACCCTCGGTGTCTCGGTGTCTCGGTGTTCCGTGGGAGGCCTCGGTGCCCTCGCTCATCAGTCCTCGGGCTCGCTGAACGCGTCGAGAAAGATCGGGACGAGCGCGTGCATCGGGCCGATGGCGGGGCGGGCCGGCGTCAGTCCTGGCCGGAAGCCGTGCGCGAGCAGGCGGTCGAGGATCTCTCCGCGCCGGGTGATCACGTGCACGGGGACATCGTGCGGCGCGCTGGCCCCGGAGACCGCGGCGGGCGGCTGGTGGTCGCCAATCACGATGAGCACCGGGTCATCGGTCTGTTGACGCAGATAGCCGGCGAGCGTCTCGAAGTCATAGGCCATCGCGCGCGTGTAGCTCGGTCGCAGGTTGGTCAGATCCGGCCGTGCGGCAATCGCCCGTGCCGCTTCCGCGGCGTCGTACGGCTCACGCGTCAGCAGGCGGCTCCAGTCGTCGACGTACGGCGCCACCGGTCCGAACGGTGCGTGCGTCGTGCTCGTCGGGAACACCGCGACGATCGGCGCGCGCGGCCGTTTTGTCCGCTCGAGCGCGTCGAGGCGGGCGAGCGCCCACTGATCCGGGACGGCCCACCACCCGAACTCCGGCCCGGGATACTCCAGCCGGTCACGGCCATAGATGACGTCAAACCCGTAGAACGCGCCCTCGGGCCAGGCCTGCCGCATGCCGGGCATCAGGCCGACCGTTCGATAGCCGCGCCGCTCGAACGGGGCGAGGATCGTCTGTCGATCCGACGCCATGAGCGCCGTGTACGTGTCCTGGTCGCGGACCTCGACGCCGGTGAGCAGCGTCAGGTGCGCGAGCCATGACGAGGCGCCGAACGTGGGCGACTCGACGTACGCCGACAGCACGTGCCGTCCCGAGTCGTGGATCGCCGCGTCGAACGCGGCGCGGCTCGTCGTCAGACCCGCCGCGATGTCGGGGGCGTCGTAGGTGACGGCGCCGTACGACTCGAGGAACACGAGCAGCACGTCCGCGCCGTCGAGCACGCGCAGGTTGCCGTCGAGCGGCGGGCTCGCCGGCAGCGCCGGGACGACCCCGCGCGGGCCGAAGCGACCCGGCCACACGCGACACGCGCCAGCAGGTAGACGATACCGATGAGCAGCACCATCACGACGACCGCGAGCACGATGGCCCACCACGGAGCTGCCCGCGCGAGCATCGCGGCGACGTTGCCGAGATGCGCGGAGTCCCAATAGAGGTTGAACTCGCGTCCGTACAGGCCAGGGCCGGTCACCGCGAGATAGCGGCCACACACGAGGACGACCCAGATGACGGGAAGGACGCGGCGCGCCAGTGGCCCGGCCCACCGGTGCAGCCCCGCCAGGAGCAGCACGGCGATCGCGAGCTCGATCGAGAGCGACGACCCCCAGCGGATTCTGGGCGTCGGCCACACGTTCTCGAACGTGAGCGACGCGTTGAGGAGGAGGAGCGAGAGCCCCGCGGCCACCTTACACCGACGAGAGCAGGTGTCCCAGCTTTTCCTTCTTCGTCCTGAGGTAGCGCTCGCTCGAGGCGGTCGGCGGAACCTCGATCGGCAGCCGCTCGCTGACGGAGAGGCCCTCGCCGGTGACGCCCGCCAGCTTCCGCGGATTGTTGCTCAGCATCCTCATCGTCTTCACGCCGAGCAGCTGCAGGATCTGAATGCCCGCGCGGTAGTCGCGGATGTCGGCGGGGAAGCCGAGCCGCTCGTTGGCTTCCACCGTGTCGACGCCCTGATCCTGGAGCGCGTACGCGCGGATCTTGTTGACGAGGCCGATGCCGCGGCCTTCCTGATCCAGATAGAGCAGCACGCCGCGCCCCTCGTCGACGATCTGCTGCAGCGCCGCGTGGAGCTGCCGGCCGCAGTCGCACCGGGCGGAATGGAAGAGGTCGCCCGTGAGGCAGGCCGAGTGGACGCGCGTGAGCACGTTCTCGCCGTTGCCGATCTCGCCGCGGACGAGCGCCACGTGCGTCTCGCCCGACAGGATGTTCTTGAAGACGTGAATGTCAAAGGCGCCGTACTCGGTCGGCAGCGTGGCGGAGGCGAGGCAGCGCACGGGCGGCAGCCGGAGCAGCGCGTGCAGACGCGTCACGAGACGACGAACCCGGGACATCATAGGGGGCACCCGAACTGTTCTACTGAGAGCCGATGAGTCTCTCATTCTAGGGTGTCGCCGAGGCCGTTCGCAACCTGGGGGGCGGGCGGTAACCTGCTGGCGATCAACGACATGCGCGGCGGCGTCCGGGAACATCGGGTATGATGCGGCCGCCCGCGGGGTGATTTCACAGTGGGTTTCGAAAGGAGCGGCAGATGCGCGCGATGCGAATCGGAGTGTGTGCGGTGGTGCTGGTCGCCCTGAGCGGCGTCTCGGGCTCGAGCCAGACCGGTCAGCAGAAGATGCTCGGCGGAATGGTGCTGAATCTGCCGGCTCCGACGGGCAAGACTGTCGACTGGCCGGCCTCGAACATCACCGCCGGCTTCAAGGAGATGGTCGGCCGGACGCTCGAAAGCCAGCGGATCCTCGAGGGCGGCGTCTTCAACTTCAACCTGCGCCGTGAGACCGCCGCCGAAGAGGGCGCGGGGACGCACGGCAAGAAGGCGGATCTGTACCTGATTCGCTCGGGCGAGGCGACGCTCACCACCGACGGCGAGTTGATCAATGCAAAGCCGGCCTCTGGAGGCGCGGGCGCCAAGGAAGGCGATATCGACGGCGACGGCATCCGCAACGGCAAGTCGCGCACGGTCCGTGCAGGCGACGTAATCTTCATTCCGCCGGGCGTGCCGCATCAGATCACGGCCGTCAGCGGCGAAGTGCAGTTCCTGCTGTTTCGCTGGGATACGAAGTAGAGCGATAACTCCCAATCCCCAACTGTCAACTCCCAATGTGTGGGAGTTGGGAGTGGGTGTTTGAATGGAAGGAAAATGGGGTCAGACTCCATTTAAGCGTCCAGCAGGCCGGCTGTATGATGCGGACCAAATGGCCGAGGAGAAATCTCTGAAATCCGCGTATGAGCTGGCGATGGAGCGCCTGCGCAAGCACGACGAAGAGACTGGCGTGGAGCAGCGTCTGCTGACCGAGGCGCAGAAGGCCGCGATCGCCGAGGTGCGCAACTTCTACGAAGCGAAGATGGCCGAGCAGGACGTGCTGCAGCAGTCGCGGCTGACGAGGACGCTGGATCCGGCCGAACGCGAGGTCATCGAAGCAGAGTTCCGCCGCGATCGCGAGCGGTTCGCGGCTGAACGCGACGCGAAGATCGAAAGGATCCGCCGCGGCGAGGCGCCGTGACGGCGACGCCGGGGCTGAGCGAGCCGGGTCTGCGACGCATGGATCGCGGGCGCCGTCCCTCGACCGTGCGCGGGACGCCCTGAGCGCGTCGAAGGGCGCGAGACCCGGCCTACTTCTTCGGGGGCTGCGCGGTCAGCAGCGGATACGTTCTGGCGAGCTTCGCTTCGACGGCCTGGCGCTCGGCGGCGGGCGCCACGGCGAGCTGCCCGCGCAGCTTGCGGCGCTTCTCGCGTCGATGGCGCCGCCGGCGGATGACGGAATGTCGCAGGGTTGCACTCATACGTCACTTATTATCATGAACCACGAAGCTCGCGAAGAACCCAGCGCGGCTGCGCCGCAACCAAAGAGCGCATCCGCGCTGGGTCGAACCAGTGTCTGCTAGTGACACTAACGCGCCTGCAATTCTTTGCCAAGAGAACAAACTCTGGCGCGTTAGTGTCACGATGTTGGAGAGCTGATGGAGCAGATGCTCATTGACGGCCGTCCCGCCGAAGCGGAGGACGGCCGCACGATTGACGTCGAGAATCCGGCCAGTCGGACCGTGATTGCGCAGGTGCCGCGCGCCGGCGAGGCCGACGTCGATCGGGCCGTCGCGGCCGCGGCGCGCGCGTTCGAGGGCTGGCGCCGGGTATCGGCGCGGGATCGTGGGCGGTTGCTGCTGCGGATCGCGGACGCGGTCGACGCCGAGACCGAGGCGATCGCGCGGCTCGTCGCGCGCGAGACCGGCAACGCCATCCGCACGCAGGCGCGTCCCGAAGTGAAGAGCGCGGCCGACGTCTTCCGCTACTACGGGGGCGTGGCGAGCGAGGCCAAGGGTGAGACGGTGCCGCTCGGCGAGCAGATGTTCTGCTACACCCGCCGTGAGCCGATCGGGGTCGTCGGCGCGATCGTGCCGTGGAACGCGCCCGTCGTGCTCGGCACGCTGAAGATCGCGATGGCCGCGGCCGCGGGGAATACGCTGGTCCTCAAGGCCGCCGAAGACGCGCCGCTGGGGCTGCTGCGGGTCGCGCAGCTCTCGGCGGAGCATCTGCCGCCGGGAGTCGTCAATCTGCTCACCGGCTATGGCGAGGAGTGCGGCGCCGCGCTCGCGCGGCATCCGCTCGTGCGCAAGCTGTCGTTCACCGGATCCACCGAGGTCGGAAAGCTCATCATGCACGCGGCGGCCGATCGCATCGTCCCCGTCTCGCTGGAGCTGGGCGGCAAGAGCCCCGCCATCGTGTTTCCCGACGCGAACGACGATCGGACGGTGGACGGCGTCATCTCGGGCATGCGGTTCACGCGGCAGGGGCAGTCGTGCACGGCCGGCTCTCGCCTGTTCCTGCACCGGACGATCTTCGACGCGTTCCTCGATACGCTCTCCGCCAGGCTGACGCAGCTCAGGATCGGCGATCCGATGGACGAATCGACGGATATGGGCGCGATCATCAATCGCAGACAGTTCGACCGCGTCTGCTCGTACATCGAAGATGGCCTGCGGCAGCCCGAGGCGCGCGTCGTGCTCGGAGGGCTGCCGCCCGCCGAGGGGCCGCTCGCGCGGGGCTATTTCGTCCAGCCAACGGTGTTTGCCGGCGTGGGCAACGAGTGGCGCATCGCGCGCGAGGAGATCTTCGGCCCGGTGCTCGTCGCCATTCCGTGGGATGACGAGGCGGACGCGGTGCGGATGGCCAACGACAGCCATTACGGCCTCGCCGCGTACGTGTGGACGCGCGATCTGCAGAAGGCGCTGCGCACCTCGCACGCGATCGAGTCGGGGTGGGTGCAGGTGAACCAGGGCGTCGGGCAGTTCCCGGGGCAGTCGTACGGCGGATACAAGCAGAGCGGCATCGGCCGCGAGTACTCGCTCGAGGGGATGCTCGACAGCTACACACAGCGGATACAAGCAGAGCGGCATCGGCCGCGAGTACTCGCTCGAGGGGATGCTCGACAGCTACACACAACGCAAGTGCGTCACGGTGAATCTCCAATGACACGACCAAGTTCGGCGCACGCCTCGCGCGGGTGCAGTCAGCAGGATCTCGTCAGTACCGGCGGCGCCGGCCTCTTCTGCTTCGCGATCGACTGAGCCGCGCCGCGCGGCCCACCCTTTGCAACACTTTCTGCTGACGCAGCATCTGCGTCATTTCGAAGCCGGGGCCCCCACGGCGCCTGCGCCGTGGGGTGGAAGGAGCGCGATCCTATGACCACACTCGCTCGAGATGTGATGACGTCCGATCCAGCGTGCTGCACCCCGGGCACATCGGTCGACGAGGTGGCGAAGCTCATGGTGCAGAACGACTGCGGCGAGATTCCCGTCGTCGATACGCAGGACCACCTCATTGGGGTTGTCACCGATCGCGACATCGTCTGCCGGGTGGTTGCGGAAGGCAGGAACCCGATCGGCCACACGGTCGAGACGTGCATGACGCAGCCGGTCGTCACCGTCCGCGAGGATGCGCCGCTCGACGAGGTGCTGAAGACGATGGAGGAGCACCAGATTCGACGCGTGCCGGTGGTCGCCGATGACGGCTGCTGCTCGGGGATCATCTCGCAGGCAGATGTGGCGCGCGAGGGGCCGGAGCGCGAGGTGGCCGAACTCGTCCGCGAGGTCTCGCAGGAGACGGGACGCGCCTCCTGGTGAGGCGTCATGGACGACAAGCGTGCACGGCCGCTCGACAGCGGGACCGATGACGCGCACGAGGCAGACGAGGCGCTGACGCGCGACCCGGACCAGTATGTCGCCGGGGCCGAGGGCACCCAGCGCATTACCACGCCCGCCTCCGCTGAAGCTCCGGCGGGCGGGCCCGCGCGCGAGCAGTGACTCGTCCGTTCCTCGCCATCGCGCACCGCGGGGCGCGGGCGTGCGCGCCCGAGAACACGCTGCCCGCCATTCGCGCCGCGCAGCGGACCGGCGCGAACGTCGTCGAGCTCGACGTGCAGGTGTCGCGCGACGGCGAGCTGGTCGTGTTTCATGACGACACGATCCTCCGATGCTCCGACGGGCTGTCCCGCTTTCCAGATCACACCGACTACGCGCTCGTCGAGGCAGGCGTGACGGGCATCTTTACGGATTACCCGAACCGCCTCGCCGAGGTCGTGCGAGAGAGCGGCCGCTCGGTGACCCTGCGGCCCTGGTTTCGGCGCCGGCGGTAGCATACTTGACGCGTTCCGATGCCGCCGGTCGATCCCACGCTTCTCTCCGACGCTCGCATTGCGGCTGGCTACCTGATCAGCTTCCGGGACTACGCCCGTATCGGCCTGCCCGTCACCGTCCTGACGCTCGTGATCGGGTCGCTCTGGCTCGCGTGGGTCAGGCCGTGATGGGGTCCTGGGCACACTTTCCGCACGAGGCCGACATTGGCGTGATCGGCCGGGGACCGACGAAAGCCGAGGCGTTCCGACAGGCCGCGCTCGCGTTGACGGCGGTGATGACCGATCCGGCGATGGTGAGGCGCGTGGAGACGGTGCCGATCACCTGCCACGCCGCGAGCGACGACCTGCTGCTGCTCGAGTGGCTGAATACGCTGATCTACGAGATGGCCGTACGCGGGATGATGTTCGGCGACTTCGACGTCGAGATCGCGGACGGGGAGCTGCGGGCGACCGCCCATGGCGAGCCGGTCGATGTCGAGCGGCACGAACCGGCCGTCGAAGTCAAAGGAGCAACCTTCACGGCGCTAGAGGTGCGCCAGGGGCCTGACGGCTGGCGCGCGCAGTGCGTCGTTGACGTCTGAGACGTGATCGCCAGCGCGGGACTTCGATCGTCGCCTCAGAAATCTCATACCGGCAACGCCTAAAGCAGCGATGGCCAGCAGAACGCCCACCGCGAATCGCTGACTTCGATACGCCAGCACAAGCTGCTGCGATCCGGCGGGAACGTTCACCGCGAGCAATCCTTCGTGGTCGAACGCCTCTCCGCCGCCAGACGTCACTTGCCAGAAGGGATCGTAGTTGTAGTTGATCACCAGCACATTCGGCTCGCTCGACGAGACGGCGAGACGCAATCGATTCGGCGACCACTCAACAAGCCTGACGGTACCCGCTCGCAGCAGGTACTGCTCGCCACGATAGCCGGGCGTATTCACGCCGAGTGGTGCGACAGCGGGCTCCAGCGGTTCATAGCAATTGAGTGCGCCCATATTCGCCTGCGCGGCGGCGTACATCTGTTTGTTCGTGGTGAAGTTCAGTTGAACAAAGCTTTTCGATCGCTCGAATGTGGTCTCCTCGGAGTACGTGAGATACCGAAGCGGGGGAGGGCTGACCAGGGCGAGGTCGATAGTCGCCGCCGCGAGCAAGGCGACGGCCATGGCCACGCGCCACCTGCCGCGCTTCGAAACCAACCGATCGATACCGAAGCCCGCCAGCACGCTGATCGCGAGCACCGCCACCAGCAGGAAACGCGAGGGTCTGCGCAGAGAGGCAAACACGGGGAGCTGATGGAGAAGCGCCCACGCTGAGTAGTCCCCACCCAGTGTCCCTCCCAGCGACAAGACCAGTCCAACGGCAAGGAGTACGAGCCAGGCAGCCGCGCGCCGCCTGGCTCCAAGCGCTCCATAGATCCCCAATGCGAACGCTATGGGGCCGACATAGGCGCCATATTCGTGAAAGCCGTACTCCTGGCCATCGGAAACGATCCTCTGCCAATCCTGATCCCGTCCCAGCAACGCCCGCGTCAGGAGTTCGAGACCGAAGGTTTCCGTCGATTCAATGACTCGAGGGTAGCGTGCCATCAGCGGCTGCATGAGCAGGAGCTTGGGAGCCGCGAGGCAGGCCGCAGTGATCGTGCTCGTACCGAGACCCGCGAGCGGGCGTACTGACCGTTCCGCGGTCATGCGATGTAGAGCCAGCACGGCGAGGGCCAAAGCGGTATACGGGACCGGGTACACGCCGCCTTCGCCGATGGCGAGTGCCAGGCCGATTCCGGCGACGATATGTCTGTTGGCGATGGCGGCAGCCAAGATGCCCGGCATGTACGCGAAGGCCAGCCATGTTGTGTGCCCTTCGGCCAGGTGCAGATACGAGTACGAACATCCCGCAAAGACGATCGCCGGCGCGAGCGATGCGATCCAGGAGAGACCGGCGGCGCGTCCGAGGAACAATGCGCCCAGCCACGCGAGGCTGATGTGCGCGATCATCTCGAGCTGAAGGGCGTACTCGGGACCGTACAACACGTGCAACAGGAAGAACGGCGAGAGCCAGCGCGACTGGGGATTGCCGAGCATCGGCATACCACCGCACACATAGGGATTCCAGAGAGGAATTTCCCCGTACTGGCGTACGGTCTCGTAGGGCACCCAGTGAAGCGTCAGGTGCTGATCCCAGTCGTTGTCGTTCAGGGCCCCGATTTGCCCGAAGCGGCTGAGTAACGGCCAACAAAACAGCGTCCCGAATACCAGGGCACCTGACGCAAGCGCCACTATTCGACGGTGCTCGGCCACCCGGCGGAACACTGAGCGGAATAGGAAGAAGACCGCTGCAGTGACGGCGAGCCAGAGATCCCGAACCGCCACGAAGACTGGCCGAATCATCTCGGCTCCACCGCTCCACGCATAGCTGAGCTCCGAGCGACAGATCCACGTCGCGATCAGTGCGATCATCCCGAGTATGAGTGCGATGGTGTCGAGTTGCTCGGTTTCGGCGAGCGCCACGACCCAGCGTGGCAAATCTGGCCGATCGAGCTGTACTCTGAACGCTGTACGGTCGATATGGGCCGTGTCTTCGACGTTCGGGTGTTGGACGAGGGCCGCGATGTTGGCACGCGAACGGTCGGTCAGAAGGTAGTTCCACGTCCCCTCCGCCTGACGCTCTGCGTCGATGAGCCCGAATTGCTGCTCGAGTCGGAGACGGTCGTCGTCGGTGACCGACGGCGCCCACGCGACGCGCACGTGCTGCTCCCGCACGTCGGCGTAGAAGTGCAATCCGCCGCAGAGGCCGGCTGCGAGCCAGGCGGACGCCATCAGCACGACACGGATCCACGGCCGAGTCATGACTTGTGATGTCCGCTGTGGCCTGCCGGAACGACGCGCCTGTACACTGATCCGTGGGATACGGTACCACAGGCATGACGGAGCGGCGGCTGATATGGACACGACTTCTCTCGTCAGAAAGTCCGATCACGAGTGGTGGATTCCACCGGCCGGCGACATGCGCGTGCCCGGCGTGATCTACGGATCGGAAGCGCTCGTGCGCGACATGGACGAGAAGGTGCGCGAGCAGGTGATGCACGTGGCGATGCTGCCCGGCATCCAGCGGGCGTCCTACGCGATGCCCGATGCGCACTGGGGCTACGGCTTTCCGATTGGCGGCGTCGCCGCGTTCGACCCGCGTGAGGGCGGCGTGGTCTCGGCGGGCGGCGTCGGGTTCGACATCTCGTGCGGCGTGCGGACGCTGCACACGAGGCTGACGACCGAGGAGGTCGAGCCGATCAAGACGCGGCTGGCGCAGGAACTGTCGCGCAGCGTCCCGGCCGGCGTCGGCAGCCACGGGCGCATCCATCTCGACGAGCGCGAGCTCGATGCGATGCTCGAGGGCGGTGCCCAGTGGGCAGTCGAGCGGGGCTACGGCGTGGACGCCGATCTCGATCGCATCGAGGAACGCGGCCGCGCGGCCGGCGCGGCGCCGTCGGCCGTCTCACCGCGCGCGCGGCACCGGCAGCAGGACGAGATGGGGACGCTCGGGTCGGGCAACCATTACCTCGAGCTGCAGCGCGTCGCCGACGTCTACGACGATGGCGTCGCGCGGGCGTTCGGCCTCGCCATAGACGACGTGGTGGTGTCGATTCACTGCGGGTCGAGAGGGCTCGGCCATCAGATCGGCACCGAGTTCCTGCGCGACATGGCCGCCGCCGCGCCGCGCTTCGGCATCGTCCTGCCCGATCGCGAGCTGGCGTGTGCGCCGGTCGACTCCGAGATCGGCCAGCGGTATCTCGGCGCGATGCGCGCCGGCATCAACTGCGCGCTCGCCAACCGCCAGATCATCACGCACCTGGTACGCAAGGCGTTTGCGACCGTCGCGCCTGGCGCAACCTTGACGCTCCTGTACGACGTGTCGCACAACACGTGCAAGCTCGAGACACACTCGGTCGACGGCACGGAGAAGCAGGTCTTCATCCACCGCAAGGGCGCGACGCGATCGCTCGGTCCCGGCGACGCGGATTTGCCGCCCGGCTTTCGCGACGTCGGGCAGCCCGTGCTGATCGGCGGGACGATGGGCACGGCATCGTACATCCTGGTGGGCACCCGCGAGAGTGAGCGGCTGTCGTTCTCCTCGTCGTGCCACGGGGCCGGACGCGCGATGAGCCGCAGTCAGGCGCTGCGGACGTGGAAAGGACGGCAGGTCGTCGACGAGCTGGCGGCGCGCGGCATCATCGTGCGCAGTCCCTCCTCGCGCGGGGTCGCCGAGGAGGCGCCGGGAGCCTATAAGGACGTGAGCGCCGTCGTGGACGCCGCGCACGCCGCGGGACTGTCGCGCAAGGTCGCGCGGCTCGTTCCGCTCGTGTGCGTCAAGGGATAGGGCCCAGGCCTTAGGCCCCAGGCCCCAGGCCCCAGGCCTCAAGCTCCAGGCCTCAGAGCTGACGCCTCTGGGGCCTGAGGCCTTCTATTTGGCGGGAGCCGTCTTCGGGAGCTGCCCGATCAGCCGCTCGAGCGCGCCCTGCACCTCGTACAGCTTTTCGCGGAAGCGCGGCGAGTCGGTGTGCGATTCCTCCTTGCGCAGCTCGACGAGCTTCGGCTCGAGCCACTCGCGCAGCACGCCTGCGTCCTGCTCGGACAGCGAAATGGTGACCATCGAACCCTCCGCTACTTGATGAACGTTCCCGCGCGCAGCTCCGCGTACGCGCGTCTGAGCTCCTCCTGCGTGTTCATCACGATCGGCCCGTACCACGCGACCGGCTCCTCGATCGGCTGCCCCGAGACGAGCAGGAAGCGAATGCCCTGCTCGCCCGCCTGGACGACCACCTCGTCGCCGCGGTCGAAGACGACCAGCGTCCGGTTGTCGACGTCGGCTCCGGCCGGTCCGCCTTCGCCGGGACCCGCCCTACGCTCTTCGGGTACGTGGCGTCCGGCTTCCCTGGCCTGAGCCGCGTCGAAGGCAGCCGGACCCACGTGATCCGTCTGGACCGGCCGCGGTTCTGACGCGTCGCGAAACCGGCCTGCCCCGTCGAAGATGTACGCAAACGCGTTGCGCGTTGTCTCGACCGTCAGCCGTTTGCGCACGCCCGGCGGGACGAACACGTCGAGGTAGCGCGGGTCCGCCGCGACGCCGTCCACCGGGCCGTTCTTGCCCCAGAAGCTGCCGCAGATCACACCCACGCGCGTCCCGTCGTCATCGACGACCTCAGGAATATCGGCGGCCTTTACGTCCTGATACCGCGGCTTCGCCATCTTCAGTGACGCCGGCAGGTTCGCCCAGAGCTGGAACCCGTGCATGCGACCGTGGGCGTCGCCCTTCGGCATCTCCTGGTGCAGAATGCCGCTGCCCGCGGTCATCCACTGCACGTCGCCCGCGCCGAGGTCTCCCTGGTTGCCGAGGCTGTCGCCGTGGTTGACGGTACCCGCAAGTACATAGGTGATCGTTTCGATGCCGCGGTGCGGATGCCACGGGAAGCCGGCCAGGTAGTCGGCCGGATCGTCGTTGCGGAAATCGTCGAGCAGCAGGAACGGATCGAAGTCGGCCGTATCGCCGAAGCCGAACGCGCGGCGGAGCCGGACGCCGGCGCCCTCGAGCGTGGGTTTCGACTGCACGACGCGTTTGACGGGTCGAATCGACATCTCGATCCAAGGATACCCTAGCTGGTAGCTGGTCGTTGGTAGCTGGTAGCCGGCTGAGGCGGCGTGGCACGACCGTTGCGACACGAGGCGGGGATGACGCACGCGCGCCGGCGCGCCTTCGTTGCCGTACTCGTGACGATCGCCGCGCTGATCTGGACGTCGGTCGGCGCGATCGGCTGGGCGCTGACCGTGGCGGCCTCCGGCCTGCCCGATCAGGCGGCGCTCAGGAGCGTTGGCGCGATGTCGCGCGCGACGACGATTTACGATGCGCACGATCGGCGGGTCTTCACGCTCTTCACGGAACAGCGGATCGAGGTGCCGCTGTCGCGAATCTCGCCGCACCTCACCGCGGCGATCGTCGCGCTCGAGGACCAGCGATTCTTCGACCACGGCGGCGTGGATGTCATTCGCATCGCAGGCGCCGCATGGAGCAACCTGCGCGACGGCTGGGGATCCCAGGGCGGCAGCACCATCACGCAGCAGCTCGCGCGGCAGAGCTTTCTGACGCGCGAGAAGACGCTCCAGCGCAAGCTCCGCGAGATCGTGCTTGCGGCCCGCCTCGAGCGGGAGTTCACCAAGGAGCAGATCCTCGAGCTGTACCTGAACAAGGTGTACTTCGGCAGCGGGCTGTACGGCGTGGAGGCCGCCTCGCTCGGCTATTTCGGCAAGCCCGCAGCCGACCTCGACATCTCCGAGGCGGCTCTGCTCGCCGGCCTCGTGAAGGCGCCGTCGGTGTACGCCCCAACCGTCAGCCCGGAACGCGCGCTGATGCGCCGGCGGGCGGCGCTCGACGCGATGCTCGCGACCGGCGCGATCGACGAGGCGACGTTCCATTCGGCGTCGACGCGTGACGTCCGGCTGCACGACGCGCTGCACCGCGACGAGCGCGTCGGCCAGTATTTCAAGGAAGAGGTTCGCAAGCAGCTCGTCCAGCAGTTCGGGCACGAGCGCGTGTACGAGGGCGGGCTGCGGGTGTACACGACGCTCGACCTCGCCATGCAGAAGACGGCGGAAGAGGAAGTGCTTCGGGCGTCGACCGACCTCCAGCGGAGGCTGTCACGGACGACGAACGACCGTCCACCAACCACCAACCACCAACCACCAACCGATGGGCCGCAGGCCGCGCTCGTGGCGCTCGATCCCCGGACCGGCGAGGTGAAGGCGATGGTCGGCGGCCGGGACTATGACGAGAGCCCGTTCAACCGTGTCACGCAGGCGCGGCGGCAGGCGGGTTCGGCGTTCAAGCCCTTTGTGTATGCGGCGGCGCTCGAGCGCGGGTACACGCCGGCGAGCCTGATCGTCCCACTCGAAGCGCCGATCTGGACGCTCGAGGGAGCCTGGGACCCCGAGGACCATGCCGATGGCGGCGCCATGTCGATCCGCTCAGCGCTGCGCTATTCGAGCAACCGGGTGGCCGTGCGGATGCTGCAGGAAATCGGCATCCCCACCGCACTGCACGCGGCGGCGCGCTTCGGACTCGAATCGGTGCCGGGCGTCTGGTCGATGGCGCTCGGTTCGGGTGAGGTGACGCTGCTGTCGATGACGGCGGCGTACGCGGCCTTTGACAACGGCGGCATGCGCCCCACGCCGTATCTCATTCGTCGGGTCGAAACGCCGGATGGCGAGGCGCTGATGAGCGCGCCCCCCTCCAGCCAGCGCGCGGTCAGCGAAGCGACCGCCTTTCTGATGACGTCGATGCTCTCCGACGTGGTCAACGGCGGAACGGGCTGGCAGGCGCGGCGCGTGGGGTTCACCCGACCCGCTGCCGGCAAGACCGGCACCACCAACGAGTATCGCGACGCGTGGTTCGTGGGCTACACGCCGCACCTGGCGGCGGGCGTGTGGGTCGGGTACGACATGCCGCGGACGATCATGCAGCGCGGCTACGCCGCGACGCTGGCTGTCCCGCTCTGGGGACGATTCATGGCGCGCGCGACGGCCGACGAGGAGGCGACGCCGTTGGCACCCCATCGCGCAGGCGTGCGCGATGGGGGCCCCGCC
>JACPCS010000127.1 GCA_016184455.1 Acidobacteriota bacterium | reverse complement strand
CGCACCCACAGCCGCCCGCAGTAGAATCCCGCCGATGCTCGTCGAAGGCACACCAAGGAGGCGACCGTGAGCACCACCGCCCTGTCCGCTGGAATCCCCGCGCATGCGGCGCGTGCCTCGTCAACGCGCCGCTTCTACGTGAGCCTGGCGCTGCTGATGACGGCGATGGTGGTCGTCGGCTTCTGGCCCACGTATTTCGGGCCGCTGCTTGGCGGAACGTACTCGGGTTCCTGGCTGTTCCACCTGCATGGAACCGTCTTTCTCGGTTGGATGCTGCTGTTCGTGGCCCAGGCCGCGCTCGTGTCCACCGGACGCACGCGCGTGCATCGGCGGATCGGAACGGTCGGGATCGCCTATGGCCTGCTCGTGCTGATCGTGGGCCTCACCGTCACCATCTACGCACCGCTCGCGCACATCGCCAGCGGCGCCTGGGATCTCGACGCGGCCGCGGCGTTTCTGCTCCTGCCGCTCGGCGACATGGCACTTTTTGCGGGGCTGTTCGCCGCGGCGATCGCATACCGCCGTCAACCCGAGGTCCACAAGCGTCTGATGCTGCTCGCGACCATCGCCATCGTCTTCGCAGCGGTGTCGCGGCGGATTCCGTACGAGTCGCCGGCGACGTTTCTACTCGCGTGGCTGACGCCGCTCGCCGCCGCCATGGCCTACGACTGGCGGACGCGCGGCCACGTGCACCGCACGTACGCCATCGGGATGGCGGTCTTTGTCGTGGCGTTCACGCGCGTGTTCGTCATGAACTCCGAGCCGTGGCTGACGGTCGGCCGCACGGTACTCGCGCCGTTTCTCTAAGCCGCCCACCGACCAACGTCAGGGGGATCGCACCGACCAGCGTCAGGGGATCGCACCGACGACCGACAGCCGCATCGCACCCGCAGGTAGAATACCCGCCGTGTACGACGCGATCGTCATTGGCGGCGGCCACAACGGCCTGACCGCCGCCGCCTACCTCGCGCGTGCGGGCCGCACGGTGCTCGTGCTGGAGCGCCGTCACGTGCTGGGCGGCGCCGCCGTCACCGAGGAGGTCTTCAAGGGCTTCCGCTTTTCCGTGTGCTCGTACGTCGTCTCGCTGCTGCGGCCCGAGATCATCCGCGAGCTCGATCTGCCGCGGCACGGCCTCGAGATCCTGCCGCTCGATGGCACGTTCACCCCGATGCCCGACGGCAACTATCTGTGGCGGGTGAACGACCACGCGAAGACCCGCCGCGAGATCGCGCGCCACTCGCCGATCGATGCCGAGGCGTACGAGGAGTACGGGCGCGCGATGGTGGAGATGGGACGGTTCGTCAAACCGATCCTCACGATGCTGCCCCCCGATCCGACGTCGCTCCGTCCCAGCGAGCTGCGCAACCTCCTGTTCCTCGCCCGGCGCTTCCGTCAGCTCTCCCGGCAGGACCAGTACAACCAGGTGCAGCTGATGACGATGAGCGCCATCGACTTTCTCGATCGCTGGTTCGAGACCGACGTGCTCAAGGCGACGATGGCGGCGTCGGGCATCATCGGGACCTTGCTGGGCGTGCGGTCGCCGGGCACCGCCTACGTGCTCCTGCACCACTACATGGGCGAGATCGACGGCGCGTACCGCTCGTGGGGACTGCCGCGCGGCGGCACCGGCGCGATCTCCAACGCCATTGCGATGGCGGCACGCGAGGCCGGCGTCGAGATCCGGACCGAAACGCCGGTGTCGGGGATCATCGTTCGCGACAACACGACGCGCGGCGTCGTCCTCGCCAACGGCGACGAGCTCCATGCCTCGGTCGTCGTCTCGAGCGTGGATCCGCGCCTGACGTTCCTGAAGTTCATCGACACGCGCGCGCTGCCGCCCGACTTCGTCGAGGACGTGGAGCGGTACAAGTTCCGGGGATCGTCGGGCAAGGTGAACCTCGCGCTCGACGCGCTGCCGGACTTCACGTGCCTGCCGGGCGAGGGATCCCACCTGCGCGGCGCGATCTCCATTTCCCCGAGCGTCGACTACATGGAGCGTGCGTACGACGCGGCGAAGTACGGCCGCTTCTCGCGCCGTCCCTACATCGACATCGTCATTCCCTCGCTCACCGACCCGAGCGTCGCCCCGCCCGGCAAGCACGTCATGTCGTGCTTCGTGCAGTACGCGCCGTATCACCTCGCCGAAGGCACGTGGGACGAGAAGCGAGACGAGTTCGGCGACGCGGTGATCGACACGCTGGCCGGGTACGCGCCCAACCTGCGCCGCATCATCCTGCACCGCCAGGTCGTCACGCCGCTCGACCTCGAGCGCGAATGGGGACTGTCGGAGGGCAACATCTTTCAGGGCGAGCTGACGCTCGAGCAGCTCTTCTTCCTGCGGCCGGCGCCAGGCTGGGCGCAATATCGGACGCCGATTCGACAGCTCTACATGTGCGGATCGGCCACGCACCCGGGCGGGGGGGTCATGGGCGCACCCGGTCGCAACGCGGCGATGAGAATCCTCGGAGATACCCGGTCGTGAGCCGCGTCGTCATTGTCGGCGGCGGGCATAACGGCCTCACCGCCGCCTTCTATCTCGCAAAGGCGGGGCTCCAGCCGATCGTGCTCGAGCAGAGCGACACGGTCGGCGGCGGCGCGATCACGAAAGAGATTCATCCCGGCTTCCGCTGTCCGGCGCTCGCGCACCACGTCTCGATTCGCAGGGACATCGCCGCCGAGATGCGGCTGGAGCGGCACGGCCTTGCGTGGCTCGACGCGCCTGTCGACGCGTTCGCGCCCGCGCTCGATGGACCGCCAGCCGTCGTGTACCCCGATCCGCGGCGGACCGCCGACGCGCTTCGCGCGCTCGATCCGAAAGACGCGGACGCCTATCCCGCCTATCGCGCAGCGATGGCGGCGGTGTGCGGTGCGCTGGCACCGCTCGTCGCGTCCCCTCCGCCCGATATCAACGAGCTGCACGGGCGGGACGTGTGGCATCTGCTGCAGGTCGGCCGCCGCTTCCGGGCACTCGGCAGGAAGGACGCGTACCGGCTCCTTCGGTGGGGGCCGATGCCGGTGGCCGACCTCGTGAGCGAGTGGTTCACTTCCGGGGCGCTGCGCGCGCTCCTGGCAGCGCCGGCGGTCTCGGGCACGATGTTCGGCCCGAGGTCGGCGGGCAGCGGCCTCGTGCTGCTGCTGCGCGAAGCGGGCGCGCGGCTTGCGGGACCGTCGCGCCTGGCGCGCGGCGGACCCGGCGCCCTCACCGCGGCGATGGCCGCTGCGGCGCGCGCGGCCGGCGCCGACATCCAGACCGGCGTGCGCGTGGAGCGGATTCTCGTCACCGACGGGCGCGTGACCGGCGTCGTCGCCGGCGGCAGGGAGATCGCGGCCGATGCAGTCGTCTCGGCCGTCGATCCCAAGACGACGTTCCTGCGGCTCGTCGACTCAGCGCACCTCTCGCCTGATTTCCTGTCGAAGGTCCGTGGCTATCGCGCCGCGGGCACGCTCGCCAAGGTCAACCTGGCGCTTTCCGCGCTGCCGACGTTCACTGGACCGGCTAGTGCCGGACACCACGATCGAGCCGGACGCCACGACTCTGAAATCCTCTCGGGCCGCATTCACCTCGGTCCTGATCTCGACTATCTGGAGCGCGCGTTCGATCACGCGAAGTACGGCGAGCTGTCTGAAGCGCCCTGGCTCGACGTGACCATCCCATCGATCCTCGACGCCGAGCTCGCGCCGAAGGGTGCGCACGTCATGTCGGTGTACCTGCACTACGCGCCGTATCGCCTGCGCTCCGGCGAGTGGGCTGTGACCGAGCGGGCGCTGCTCGACCGGTGCCTTGCCACGCTCGACCGCTTCGCGCCAGCCGTCGCGCGGCTCGTCGTCGCGGCGGATGTCATCACGCCGGCGGAGCTCGAATCGCGGTACGGCGTTCATGGCGGCCACGTCTTCCATGGCGAGCTCGCGCTCGACCAGCTTCTCAGCCTGCGTCCGGTACCCGGAGCCGGCCGGTATCGGACGCCGCTCCGCGGGCTGTATCTCTGTGGCGCCGGCACCCACCCGGGCGGCTTCATGTCGGGTGGGAGCGGCCGGCTCGCCGCGCAGCAGGCCGGCAAAGATCTGCGTTCCTGACCACGCCTCCCGGCCTATACTCCTGCCGTGTTTCGTGGACTTGTCGCCGCGGCACTGGTTGTATGGGTCCCTGCGCTCGCCGCCGCACAGGATGCCACGCTGCGCGGGGGTGTCACCGATTCCTCCGGTGCCGTCGTGGCAGGCGCGAAGGTCGTCGCGACGCACACCGATCGCGGACTCGAGCGGACGCTCTCGACCGACGAGCGCGGACGCTTCGTCTTCTCACCGCTCGCACCCGGCACGTATGACGTCCTGGTCGAGGTCGCGGGGTTCGAGCCAGTGCGCCGCACCGCGCTCGTGCTCGAGGCGGGCGCAACGCTCGACCTCGATCTGCAGCTGCAGCCGGCGCCGTTCAACGAAGCCGTCTCCGTCGCCGCACGCTTCCTCCGCGACGATCGGCCGGGCGCGGCGCTGGTCCTCGGACGCGACGTCCTCGACCACCTGACCTTCGAGAGCCGGTCGCTGCAGGCGATCGTGGCGCTGGCCCCGGGCGTGGTGCCACAGGCCGAGGGGCTCTTCAGCGCGGACGGCGGACGCACGACGACCAACTACGTCACCATCGACGGCGTGTCGGCCAACATCGGCGTGCCGCGGATGGCTCAGATGCCGGTCGGCGGCGTGCGCCCGCCGCCCGGTGCCGAAACCGACACCAACGCGGCCGGGGCCAACGCGGTCCTCGGCGGCTTCGGCGGCGGGAGCGACGTGATCCAGCTCGAAGCGCTCGAGCAGGTCCGCGTGGATACCTCGGCGTACCCGGCTCGATACGGCCGCCAGTCGGGCGCGCAGGTCCAGCTCGTGTCGCGATCCGGCACGAACCGGTTCTCGGGAAGCGCCTTCGAGTACCTCCGCGACTCGCGGCTCGACGCGCGCGACTGGTTTTCCAATGCGACTCCGCGCGCGCGGCGTGCCCCGTACCGGCAGCAGCAGTTCGGCGGCGTGTTCGGAGGTCCGATCGCCCGCGACCGCGCCTTCTTCTTTCTCTCCTACGAAGGTCGCCGTCGCGACTCGGCGCCGGCCGTGCGCGAGCTGCGCGTGCCGTCGCTCACGCTTCGCGGCGCGACGACGCTCGCGCCGCAGCTCGTGCGGCTCCTGAACGCGTATCCGCTGCCGCACGGCCCCGAATACCTCGACGCGCAGGGGCGGCCGCTCGGGGCCGCGCCATTCTACGACGCCTCGCCGGGCCGCCAGAGCTCGAACGCCTACAGCGGAAAGATCGACTACACGCTCGGTCCGCGGCTGGTCCTCAGCGGCCGGTGGAACCAGGGGCTCTCGGATCGCACGAGCTACATGCTCGCGCAGTTGAGCCGCAACGGCAGCGACACGCGGACGCTGACGATCAACGGGCGCTCGGCGTTCGGCGCACGGTTCCTGCACGAGTGGGCGGTGAACTACAGCCGCGGCGCGGCCGACAACGGCAGCGCGATCACCGACCGCTTCGACATATCGCCGATCACCGAGCGCGCCCTGCTGCCGGACTTCGCGCCCGAAAGCGCCAGCGTGTCGATATCGCTCCCGGGATCCATTCAGGACTATTCGCTCGGGCCCTCTGTCGCCAACCGGCAGGTGCAGGTCAACCTCGTCGAGAGCGTCTCCTGGAACACCGCGCGCCACAGCGCACGCGTCGGCGTCGATGTCCGCCGGTTGACGCCGACCTACGGCCCGACCGAATACCGCGCCATCGTCACGTTCAACACGATCGACTCACTTGTCGCCAACCGCGCCGACCAACTCGCCATCGGCTCGTCGGATCAGGTGCAGCTCGCCGTTCTGGCCTTTTCGGCCTACGCGCAGGATACGTTTCAGGTGGCGCGGCGGCTGACGATCGATTACGGCTTGCGGTGGGAGGTCAATCCCGCGCCTCACGGTCTCGACAAACCGCTCTATACACTGACCGGATTTCCCGATCTGACGGCGCTGGCGCTCGCTCCGACGGGCGCGCCGCTGTATCCGACGCGGTGGCGCGAGCTGGGGCCGCGTGTGGGTGCGGCGTACCGCCTGCGCGACGGCGGCGCGCGGAGCACGATCCTGCGCGGCGCGGTCGGCCTGCATCACGACCTGGGCACCGGGGCAACGGCGGCCGCCGCGCGAATGTTTCCGTACAACCGGTCCGTGCGGCGGATGAACGTCCCGTTTCCGACCGACGACCGGGCAGCGCAGGCTGCGCCACCGCTCAGCCTCGACCCGCCGTACCGCGCGCAGGATTTCACGATCGTCGACGCGCGCCATGCGCTGCCCCGCACGTGGGAGTGGTCGGCCGGCATCGACCACGCCTTTCGCGCGGATCGGCTGTCGGCGACCTACACCGGCCGCGCCGGACGCCGCCTCCTGCGCCGCTACTTCTACGGGTTCGATGTCGCCCGCCCGGTGAACCCGGCGTTCCCGGCCGCGCGGCTGAACATCACGCGCAACGATCCGGGCTGGGGCGACACCTCCGACTATCACGCCCTCCAGCTCCAGTACGCGCGCAGGCTCTCCGGCGGCCTGCAGGCGCTCGCCAGCTACACACTCGCACGTGCCACCGACTCCGGCTCCGACGATGCGACCGTGAATCTGGCCGACAGCGCGACGAGGCCGACGTACTACTACGGCTATTCCCGGTTCGATCGACGGCACATGGCGAACGTGTCCGCCATGTACCTCCTGCCGGCTGCGCCCGTCGCGCGTGCGCTGCTGCGCGACTGGTCGATCAATGTCACCGTCTACGCGCAGAGCGCGCCACCGCTCAACGTCACCTATGCGTATCGCGATCCCATCGACAACATGCTGTACTCCTATCGCGTCGACGTGGCCGGCGGCGAGCCGCTCTGGATCGCGGACGGCCGCGCGCCCGGCGGGCGGCGGCTGAACCCCACCGCCTTCCGTCCCCCCGCGAGCGCGTTCGCAGGAGGAGGCCGGAATCAGGTCGGCCACGGCAATGAGATCCGCAACAGCGTGCGCGGCTTTGCGACCTGGCAGGCGGACGTCGCGCTGCAGCGGCAGCTGCCGTTCGGCGGCCGGCGCGCGATTTTTGTGCGCGCCGAGGCCTACAACGTGTTCAACCACCCGAACTTCGCGCAGCCGGACGCGTCGATCGGAACCGTCGTGGGTGCGACGGGCCAGTTCATCCCCTCGGCGCTCTTCGGCCGGGCCAACGGATCGGGCGGCTTCGGCGCCCTTGGCGGCGGCATCGGGCCGGTGTCGCCGGCCGGAGGCGCCCGGACCATCCAGCTCGTACTGCGTCTAAACTTCTAAGGTCACATGAGAGATCGCCTGCTGACCGCTGTCGTGCTCGTCGCCGCCTTCGCTGGTCCGACGGTGTTCTTCGCGCAGACTCCTGGCCTTGGGGGCCCGCAGGGCGGCGGCCGCGGCGGCGCGCCGATCCAGCGTCCGCCGCGCGACGTCCGCGAACGCGAGGTGGGGACGGCCGTCGTGCGCGGCCGCGTGCAGACCGCCGATACCGGCACGCCGATTCGTCGCGCGCAGATTCGCGCCGTGTCACCCGGAGGCCGTGAGACCAGACTGGTCACCACCGACGCGGAGGGACGCTTCGAGCTGCGCGATCTGCCGGGAGGGCGCTGGGAGCTGACCGCCTCGAAGGGCGGCTACGTCACGATGCGCTACGGGCAGCGCCGGCCGTTCGAAGCCGGACGCCCGCTGGAGCTGGCCGACGGCCAGGTGGTGCAGCAGGTCAACTTCGCGCTGCCGCGCGGCGCCGTGATTGCCGGCCGCATCGTGGACGAGTTCGGCGACGCGGTGACGGGCGCGCGCGTGCAGGCGCTCCGCTATCAGCTCGCGCAGGGCACGCGCCGGCTGACGCCGACCGGGATGGTGGCGCAGACCGACGATACGGGCTCGTTCCGGCTGTACGGCCTGATGCCCGGTGACTACTACGTCAGCGCCATCCTGCGGGCGCTTCCCGCCGACGACACGACCGACACCACGGGCTACGCGCCCACCTACTACCCGGGCACCGGCAGCGTCACCGAGGCGCAGCCGGTCGCGCTCGGCGTGTCGGAGGAGGCGACTATCTCGTTTGCGCTGCAGGCCGTCCGGACGGCGCGCATTTCCGGCAGCGTCATCACATCGACGGGAGTGCCGCTTGCCAACGGCATGATGATGCTCCTGGCGCGCGACGGCGCCGGCCCGAGTCCTCTCGCGTTCGGCGCGGGCAACCGGATCCGTCCGGACGGCACGTTCATGCTGTCGAATGTCGCACCAGGCTCGTACATGCTGATGGCGAGCAACGGCGGCCCCGGCCTGCGCGGCGGCGGCAGCGGCGACATCGAAATCGGAACGCTGCCGATCGCCGTTGCCGGCGACGACGTCACCGGCGTCACGGTCGTGACCGGCCGCGGCGCCACGCTCACCGGCACCGTCGTCGCCGCCCAGGGCAGCAACGCGACGCTCACGCGCACCAACCTGCAGGTCGTCACGCAGGTCGTCGACGGCGGGCTCGGCGGATTTGGCGGCTTTCCCGGACTTGGCGGCGGACCAGGCCCGTTCGGAGGTGGCCGCAACGTTGCGGAGGACGGGACGTTCACGCTCACCAACCTCTTCGGGTCGCGGCTCGTCCGGCTCAACGGGCTGCCGCAGGAGTGGATGCTCGAGTCGGTGATCGTCGACGGCCGCGACGTCACCGACCGGCCGCTCGAGTTCGCGCCGAACGCCGACATCACCGGCGCGCGGATCGTCGTGACGGACCGTGTGACGGAAGTCTCGGGATCGGTCACCTCCGCCGACGGCAAATCGACGACGCGCGACTTCACGGTCGTCGTGTTCCCGGACGACGAGACGCGATGGGCGGCGCCGTCGCGCTCCGTGCGATCCGCGCGCCCCGATCAGCAGGGGCTCTTCAAGATCCGCGCGCTCCCGCCGGACGATCGCTATCTCGCGGTGGCCGTCGATTATCTCGAGCAGGGCGAAGAGACCGATGCCGAGCTGCTGGCATCACTCAAGGCGCAGGCGACGGCGTTCCGGCTGCGGCCGGGCGACCGATCGGCGCTCAGCCTGCGGCTCGTGGAACGATGACGGCGGATCTCCGCTATCCCGTCGGCCAGTTCGATCTCACCGCGCCCGTGACGCCGGAGATGCGCGGGCCCGCGACGGGGGTCATTGCCGAGCTGCCGCGGCGGATGCGCGCCGCAGTCGCGGGCCTGAGCGACGCGCGGCTCGACACGCCGTACCGGCCCGGCGGGTGGACGGTGCGCCAGGTCGTGCACCACGTGGCCGACAGCCACATGAACGGCTACATCCGGACGAAGCTGGCGTTGACCGAAGCCGCACCGACCATCAAGCCGTACGACCAGGACGCGTGGACGCCGCTCGCCGACAGCCGCCTGCCGATCGACATCTCACTTGGCATTCTCGACGGCGTGCATGCGCGGTGGGCTGCCGTCTGGCGATCGCTCACGCCGCCGCAGTTCGAGCGCATCTTCCACCATCCCGAGATCGGGACGGTCAGCCTCGATCTCCAGCTGCAGCACTACGCATGGCACTGCCACCACCACGTCGCGCACATCACGTCGCTCCGCCAGCGCGAAGGCTGGTAGGATAACGATTGCATGGCGACTCCGAGGAAAGACGCCTCTGATAAAGCAGAGATTGGCGATGCGCTCGGCCTGATCGAGACGCGTGGGCTCGTCGGCATGATCGAGGCGGCCGACGCGATGCTCAAGACGGCGAACGTCGTGCTCGTCGGCTGGCAGAAGGTCGACGCCGGGCTCGTCACCGCGCTCATCCGGGGCGATGTGGGATCCGTCAAGGCCGCGACCGATGCCGGCGCGGCGGCGGCGCGACGCGTTGGAGAACTGATCGGCGTCCACGTGATTCCGCGGCCCGCCGAGGATCTCGAGAACGTGTTTCCGATCCGCTGATCGGCGCTTTTCGCCATGAGTAACGCGACCACAACCGGCGAGACGCTGACGGTCCTGCTGGTGGACGACCAGCCCCACATCCTCACGACGCTCACGCGGTTCCTGACCGTGAAGGGCTACGCGGTCGAAATCGCCACGACCGTCGCCGAGGCGATTCCGCTGCTCCAGCAGCGGCGCATCAACGCGGTCATCCTCGACGTGCGCATGGCGCCCCAGTCGGGGCTGGATCTGCTGCCGATCATCCGCGAGGACGAGAAGCTTCGCGAGATCCCTGCGGTCGTGCTCACCGGAAGCGTGCTGACGAAGGAAGAGCAGACCATCGTCGCCCGCCACAAGGCGTTCGTGTTCTACAAGCCGAAGAGCTATCAGGCGCTGACCGAGTATCTCGATCGCGTTACCCGCCGTACGCCCTCCGGCGGCTGATCGAGAGCGACTGGCGGAATTCGAGCTGGATTTCCGTCAAGCGCGCAACAGCGTCTGCGTTTGCGTTTCGCGCGGGTGGCGACGTATAAGTGGCCTTTCTCTTGCCCGGAGGGAGCGCCATGGTCTCGCAGCAGCCGGTCCGCCTCGCTGGCGCCGGAGCACCTGCAGCGGCTCGCCGCGGTCGACATCGACACCGCGCAGGTGCAGCGGACCGGCCAGCTCGAAGTGCGCGGCTGGCAGGACGCGTACCTGCGGGGTGGACACTTCGATCAGCGTGCGATGCTCGCGCTCATCGAAGAGGTCCTGAAGACGGGCCACGCCCTCGGGTTTCCCCTGACCCGGCTCGTCGCCAACATGGAATGGGCACTGGAAGATCGGCCGGGCGTGACCGACATCGTCGAGTACGAGACGCGGCTGAACTACGTACTGCCGAACTATGATGACGCGGTCGTGTGCACCTACGACCTCGCGCGGTTCGACGCCGCTGTCGTCATGGACATTCTTCGCACCCACCCGATGGCGATTGTCGGCGGGCTCCTGCAGAGCAATCCGTTCTTCGTGCCGCCCGACCAGTTCCTGGAGGAGCTGCGGCGGCGCGTGGCCGAGGGCCAGGCCGCGGTCTAGGGCGCCATGGCCCTCGTTGCCGACGACCCGCTCGAGCTCCATCGCGTCGTGCGGGAGCTGGTGGCGCTGTCGACGCTGCCGGCCGCATGGCGCGGCACGCCGACGGCCAGGATTCCCGATGGCCTCGCGGACATTCTGCTGAAGAGCCTCGCCGGGGAGTTCGCCTTCGTGCGCGTCGCATCGTCACAGGACGGCGCCGCGATCGAGGCGCTGCGTCAGCACGGCAGCGACGACGCACCGATGCGGATGGCCGTGCAACAGATCGGCGCCGACGGAGGCGTGGGATTCCTCGTTGTCGGCTCGAGGCGGCCGGAGTTTCCGACCGAGATCGACAGCCTCCTGCTGGAAGTGGCCGCCAATCAGACAGCGATGATCCTCCAGCAGCGGCTGGCGGAGGAACGGCTCCACGTGACCCTATCGGAGGCCGAACGCTCCGCGGAGCAGCTTCGGCTTGCCCTGGAGGCCGGGCGCTTTGGCATCGGGGAGCTGATGTTTGCGACCGGTGAAGTGACGTCCTCACCGCGGCAGGAGGCGATCTTTGGCCTTGCGCCGGGCACGCACACAAGCGATGACTTTCGGAACGTGATCCATCCCGAGGACTGCGAGCGGGTCGTTCGCGAGTACACCGAAGCCATCGAGCGGCTGGAGCCGATCCACACCGAGTATCGAATCGTGCGGCCGGACGGGTCCGTCCGGTGGGTGGAAACACACGGTCAGGTACTGCCGGACGGCAACGGCCGGCCGGGACGCATGGTGGGCGTGTGCGCCGACATCACGGAACGGAAGCAGAATGACGAACTCCTGCGCGTTGCGCTCGCGCGGCTCAAGGACGAGTTCATCGCGACCATCTCGAACGAGCTGCGCTGGATTGCCGCGATTGTCGAGCACTCCGACGATGCCATCGTGGGAAAGACGCTTGACGGAATCGTCACGAGTTGGAATCCGGGCGCCGAGCGACTCTACGGATATCCTGCGACCGAGATGATCGGCCGGCCGATTCGCGTGCTGGTGCCGGCCGATCACTCCGATGAAGTGCCAGAGCTCTTGGAGGCGCTGAAGCGCGGTGAAGCCATTAGTGACTACGAGACCGAGCGTGTCACGAAAGCGGGGCAGCGCCTCGATGTGTCCATCAAGATCTCGCCGATCCGCGACGCCAGCGGGGTTCTCATCGGTGCGTCCACCATCGCGCGAGACATCGGCGACCGTAAACGGGCGGAGAAGAAGCTTCGGGACCTGCTCGAGGCGGCCCCGGACGCGATGGTCATCGTGGATCACGTCGGCCAGATCGTCATGGTCAATGCCCAGGTGGAACGCCTGCTCGGCTACCGGCGCGAGGAGCTGCTCGGCAAGCGCGTCGAAGTGCTCGTCCCCTCCGCGCGGCGGGCGGAGCACGTGGCGCACCGCGGCGGGTACCTCCAGGCGGCGCGCCCGCGGCCGATGGGCGCCGGTCTGGAGCTGACGGCGCTCCACCGCGACGGCTCGGAGGTGCCGGTCGAAATCAGCCTCAGCCCCATCGAGGGGGATGAGGGCACGATGGTGCTCGCCGCCGTGCGCGACGTGTCCGAGCGACGGCAGCGGGAGCAGCAGCTCCGCGACGCCGAGGCAAAGCTCGCGCACATCTCCCGGGTCGCCACGATGGGCGAGCTGTCGACGTCGATCGCGCACGAGGTGAATCAGCCGCTGGCTGCCATCGTGAATGACGGCGCCGCTTGCCTCAGGTGGTTGCAGAAGGATCCGCCCGCGCTCGCGGCCGCGCGGGAGAGCGTGCAGCACATGATCGCGGACGCGAATCGTGCGAGCCACGTCATCGCGCGGATCCGGGCGCTGCTCGCACGGCAGCCGCCCGCAAAGATGGCCTTCGATGGCGGCGATCTCGTGCGCGACACGCTCGCGATCGTCAAGGCCCAGGCCGCCGGGCTCGGCGTGGCGGTGCAGACGCAGGTCGCGCCGGATCTGCCGTACGCGCTCGGCGACCGGGTGCAGATCCAGCAGGTGCTGCTCAACCTCGTCGTGAACGCGCTCGACGCCATGCGCGGCGTCAGGGATCGGCCTCGGGAGCTCGCGATCGATGTGGCGCGCGGCGGACCCTCGACCGTGCTCGTGGCCGTCCGCGATTCGGGCGTCGGCATCGCGCCCGAGCTCAGAGACCGCATCTTCGAGCCGTTCTACACCACCAAGCGCGACGGGCTCGGCATGGGCCTGGCGATCTCGCGATCCATCGTCGAGGAGCACGGCGGCCAGGTGTGGGCGGCGGCGCACGACGGCCCTGGGGTGATCGTGCAGTTCACGATCCCGATCGCTGAGGAGGACGTGTGACGGCCGCTCCCCAGCCCACCGTCTTCGTCGTCGACGACGACGCGTCGAGCCGCCGATCGCTCGCGAACCTGCTGCGGTCGGCGGGATTCGAGGTCGAGGTGTTCGGCACCGCGCAGGCGTACCTCGAGGCGCCACAGCCGGATACGCCGGGATGTCTGGTACTCGATGTGCGCCTGCCGGGCATGAGCGGCCTGGATCTGCAGCGTGAGATGGCCCGATCCCGCGCCCCCAGGCCGATTGTGTTCATCACCGGCCACGGTGACATTCCGATGGCCGTGCAGGCAATCAAGGGCGGAGCGGTCGACTTCCTGGCCAAACCGTTTCGCGAGCAGGATCTGCTCGACGCCATCCGGCGCGCCGTGGAGCTGGATGGGCACATGCGCCACGCACGCGCCGATCTCGCCACGCTGCAGCATCGCTTCGATTCCCTGTCGCCGCGCGAGCGAGAGGTCTTCGAACGCGTCGTGGCCGGCTTGCCCAACAAGCAGATTGCGGCTGAGCTGGACCTCAGCGAAGCGACGGTGAAGGTTCACCGCGGACAGGTGATGCAGAAGATGCAGGCGGAGTCCGTGGCGGAACTGGTCAACATGAGCGCGAGCCTTATCTCGCCCGCCAGACGGCACCCCTTGCACCGGCTCTCTTAGACCAAAGTCGTACCGAGACTCTCCGGAAGTCGTACCTCGCACCGACACTTACTCAATTGCCCGTGGCCCGGGCCCAGGCATAGGGTAGGCGTGGCCGCCTATGTCCAGTCACGCTGCGCTCTCCAGTCGCATAGTGAGGCTGCCGCGGGTGGTGCGGTATGCTGTCGCCGTCGCGGCGGCTGCCGCCGCAGTGCTCTTCCGCGAGGCGCTCGTCCCGCTCTGGGGGTTGGAGCTGCCGTACATCACGCTCTTTCCCGCCATCATGCTGAGCGCCTGGCTTGGCGGCTTTGGCCCGGGCATCACGACCACGCTGTTGTGCTCCGTCGCCGCCGAATACCTCTGGATCGAGCCGAGGCGGTCGTGGGCAGTCGCCAACCCGCCCGAACTGCTGGGGCTGGCGACCTTCGTCGCGATCGGCGGGCTCATCAGCGCGCTGAACGAGGCCTGGCGCCGCGGCATCGCGGCGGTCGCCGAGTCCGAAGAACGTTTGCGGGTCACGCTGACCAGCATCGGTGACGCGGTGATCACCACGGACGAGCGCGGCCGGGTGACGCGGTTGAACGCCATAGCCGAAGCGCTGACGGGATGGACGGTCGATGAGGCCGCGGGCCGGCCGCTGCACGAGGTCTTCGTCATCATCAACGAAGAGTCGCGCGAGCACGCGCACAATCCGGTGTACCGGGTCCTCCACGAAGGGACGGTGACCGGGCTGGCCAACCATACGCTGCTCATTGCGAGGGACGGCCGCGAGATTCCGATTGACGACAGCGCGGCGCCGATCCGGACCGACGACGGCCCGATGACCGGCGTCGTCATGGTCTTTCGCGACATCGCCGATCGCCGGCGCGCCGAGCGCGAGCACGCGGCGTTCCTCGAGCGGGAGCGCGCGGCACGCCGCGCCGCCGAAACCGCCACCGAACAGCTCCGTGTCGCGCTCGAAGCCGGTCGCATGGGCACGTGGGAGTACACGATTCGTAAAGGCGAGGTGAAATGGTCGGCGGCGCTCGAGGGCATCCACGGGATGGCGCCCGGCACGTTCCCCGGCACCTTCGAGGCCTTCCGCGCTGAAATCCATCCTGACGATCGGGACCACGTGCTCGCCGCCATCCAGGCGGCCGCGGCCGGCCGCCACGATCACCACGTCGAATATCGCATCGTCTGGTCGGATGGCAGCGTGCGATGGGTCGAGGGCCGCGGGCAGCTCTTTCTCGACGACGCTGGGGAGCCGATGCGCATGGTGGGTGTCTGCTCGGACATCACCGAGCGCAAGGCGGTGGACGAAGAGCGCGCCCGCCTGCTCATACGCGAAGAGGCCGCACGCGCCGAGATCGAGCGCGCCAGCCGGCTGAAGGATGAATTCCTCGCCGTGCTGTCGCACGAGCTGCGGACACCGCTCAATGCGGTGCTCGGCTACGCCCACCTTCTGAGTGCCGGGACGCTATCCGCCGAGCGCACGACGCACGCCGTGGCGGCAATCCAGCGAAGCGCCCAGGCCCAGGCGCGTATGGTCGATGCGCTGCTCGACCTCTCGCGGATCATGGCAGGCAAGCTGGAGCTCGATCTCGAACGGCTCGACATCGCCGACGTACTGCACGCAGCGCTCGATGCGGTTCGTCCGGAGGCCGACGCGAAGGGGATCACGATCGAGATCGAGACGCCGCAAGAGACGATTGCCCTGGTCGGAGACGCCGGCCGGCTGCAAGAGGTGTTCTGGAACCTGCTGTCGAACGCCATCAAGTTCACGCCGCGCGGCGGGAGCGTCGTCGTCTCGCTGCAGCAGCGGGACGATCACGTCGCAGTCCAGTTTGCCGACACCGGCCAGGGGATCGGTCCGGAGTTTCTGCCGTACGTGTTCGATCGGTTCAAGCAGGGCGACAGCCGCTCGGGCCGGCCGATCGGGGGCCTGGGGCTCGGTCTCGCCCTGGTGCGCGAGATGGTGCATGCCCACGGCGGCATCGTGATGGCCGAGAGCCCCGGTGAAGACCGCGGCGCCACGTTCACGGTGACGCTGCCGCTGTCGACCGCGGCCACGCGCCTGCCGCCCCAGCCGCTCACCGCCGCGGATCATGGGAGTGTCGATCGGCTTCCGGGCCTGACCGTGCTGGTAGTCGACGACGAGGCGGAGGCGCGCGACCTGCTCGCGATCCTCCTGGAGTCGCGGGGCGCGAGCGTGCGCACCGCCGGATCCGCTGCCGAGGCGCTCGCGGCCATCCGCGAGCGCAGGCCCGACGTCCTGCTCGCCGATCTGCGCATGCCGGGCGAGGACGGCTATGCGCTCATCCGTACCGTGCGCGCGCGCGAGCGCGACGAGCGGGCGGTGCGGCTGCCCGCCATTGCCGTGACCGCCGACGCGGGAGCGGCGAATCGTGACAGAGCGATCGCCTCGGGCTACGACGGCCATGTGGCCAAGCCGGTCGACCTCGGTGCGCTCATGCGCGCGATCGTCACCGTCACTGGTCTCCAGAGCGTGTGAGGCGCCACATGGGAGCCGG
Source organism: Acidobacteriota bacterium (assembly GCA_016184455.1). Taxonomy (GTDB): domain Bacteria; phylum Acidobacteriota; class Vicinamibacteria; order Vicinamibacterales; family UBA2999; genus MELF01. The sequence goes on along the minus strand of JACPCS010000127.1, from coordinate 51,810 downwards.
GGCTGCCTGGGTCTTGATCATCGAGGACGTGCGCGATCACGCCGAGCTCTGGTCCGACGTCTGCGCCGACCTGGGGCTGAATGCGATGATGGTGCCGCGGGGTATCGACGGCTGGCGCCGCGCGCGCGACACGCGGCCGGTGCTCGTCCTGCTCGATCTGGGGCTGCCCGACATCGACGGCTGGGAGGTGTGCCGGCGATTGAAGGCCGACGACGCGACCCGCGACATCCCCATCGTCGTCGTGACCGCGCGCGATGAGCCCGGCGGTGCGCGCCGCGCCGCGCAGGCCGGCTGTGCTGCCTATCTCACGAAGCCCTGCCGGCCGGCGGACCTCGTCGCCGTCATCAGGAAGGTGCTGGGCGATCGGCAGTCCGTGTGAGGCGCACCGACGGTCGTATGGAGACCCCTTCCACGGAACACCGAGGCGCCGAGGCACCGAGAGCGGTCTTCAACCACGAAGGCTACATCAACGCTCACCAGGCGCCGTTCGACTGGCGGGCTGCGCCGTTCTTCGTGAGCTTGGTGTTCTTCGTGAATAGGCCTCGGTGTCTTTGTGTCTCGGTGGTCCGTGGGGAGCGACTGCCGGCCGGACTCAAGATTTCCGCACGATCGCCCCCGTCCGCCGCTTCCGCTGCCGCGCGGTGAGCGGCCGGATGGCGATCTCCTCGCCCACCATCAGCAGCGGCTGCGTCGGACGATCCAGGTTGAAGAGCCGCCCGTCCTCCATGCGCGCGTAGAGCTGGTCGCCGCCGATGTAGAGCGTCATCGGCCCGCCGTCGCCGATCGCCTCGTAGAGGCGCACGCCGAACACCTCGCCCAGTGTCGCCAGGAGGCGCCGCAACCGCGGAATCGAAAAGCCACGGCGGCGCAGATCGGCGAGCACCTGCAGCTCGAGCACGTCGAGCGGGGTGTAGCGACGCTCGGTGAACCCGCCGGCGGCCGTCCGATGCGGCGCCACCGCCGGCTTGAAGAGCCGCCGCGCGTCCCACCACTGGAGTTGACGCGCGCTGAGGCCGGTGAGCGCGGCGACCTCGCGCGACGAGTAGTGTTTCTTCAGTTTCATCCCTCGACTCCCCGCTCGGGATGACCCTGAGCTTGTCGAAGGGTCACAGGCCGAACCGATCGGGGCGCACGAGCGTGAGCTCGGGGCGCTCGTGTCCGCCGAGCACGAGATCGGCCACGAGCGACGCGGTGATCGGCGCCAGCAGCACCCCGTTGCGGTAGTGGCCCGTCGCGTAGCACACGCCGGGCATTGTCGCTGACCGTCCGATGATCGGCAACTCGTCAGCGGTCGCCGGCCGGAGTCCCGCGCGCGCGTCCTCGAACGTGGCGCCACCGAGCGCCGGCACCAGCCGGCGAGCGCTGTCGAGAAGCGTGGCGACGCCCTCGGACGTGACGCGCTCGTCGAAGCCGACGTCCTCGGACGTGGCGCCCACCAGCACCCGGCCGTCCTGCCACGGCACGAGATAGCAATTGGGGCCCCAGACGACATGCGAGAGCGGCGGCTGTGGGAGCCGCAGCTGCAGCAGCTGACCGCGAACGGGCCGCACCGGCGGAGCGGGACCGTCGATCGGGATGCCGCCCGACCAGCTTCCCGCGGCCAGGATGACGGCATCGCCGGCGATCCTGCCCTGCGCGGTTTCGACCGCAGCCCCCCCACCCTGGCGCGTGATGCCCTCGACGCGCACGTCCGAAAACACGGCGCCGTGGGTCACCGCGGCGCCGACGAGCGCCTCGATCAACGCCGCGACTCGAACGTACCCGTGCTGCGGCACACGAAGCCCCGCGCGAACGTCCGCGAGCGCCGGCTCGGACCGCCGCACCTCGTCTCCGTTGAGGAGCGACGCGACGACTCCGAGGTCGGCGAGCGCGCGCTGCCGCTCGCGAAGGTGCTCGGCGCCACGGTCGGTGCGCGCCACCTGCAGCGTGCCGGTCCGGCGGTACTCGACCGGCCGCCGCGCGTCGGCGGCCACACGGGCGAGGAATCCCTCGTACTGATCGAGACTCCAGATCCCGAGGCGGAGCAGCGCGTCCGAATGCCCTTCGATGTAGGGGGCGAGCATCCCGGCCGACGCGCGCGTCGCGCCCTGGCCGGTCCCGCGTGCATCGACGACGCGGACGCCGGCGCCGCGCGCGGAGAGCTCGTACGCGACGGCGCAGCCGACCACGCCGGCGCCGACGACGATCACTGTCACAGCCCGATTCTACCGGGAGGAACCACGAAGACACGAAGTTCACGAAATTCTTTTCTGGTTCGTGATCTTCGTGGCCTTCGTGGTTCAGAAACGAAACTGCATCCCGACTTCCACGCGGCGCGCCTGCGCAGCGGACGTCGGGGTGCCGAAGAATGGCGATTGGAGGTTGCCGCTGAAGTTGAGGAAATTCGTTCGGTTCAGCACGTTGAAGCCCTGCACGTAGAACTCGACCCGGAAGCGGCTGTCGTCGTTGCCGCCCGGGCCGAAGAAGCCGCCGCCGCCGCCGCCCGGGCCACCAGGCCCGCCGGGACCGCCGCCGGGCCCCCCCGCGATCACGACGGGCCCGCCGCCGCCGGGACCGCGCGGACCCCCCTCACGCGGCCCTCCAAAGCCGAAGCCGCGCGTGAAGCGGACGTTCAGATCGAAGCGCGCGGCGCTGCGCACCGAGTTGCGGCCAACGCCTGCGGGCCGATCGTTGGTCACGCCGTCGCGGTTGTCGTCGCCGCCCGTGATGATCGTGTAGGGCGGAGCCGACTGCGCCACGCCGTTGACGGACGCGCGGATGCCCAGCGGCAGCCCGCCGTTGATCATCGCGTTGAACCGGTGGCGCACGTCCTGCGCCGACGGTCCCCACTCGGCGTCCGGGTGGTGGCTGTCGGCCGGCAGCGACAGCGGGTTATCGGCGTGAGTGCGCACCTTCGCCCACGTGTAGTTCGCGCCCATGAACATGCGGCGCTGCGGCACGCGGTAGAACAGATTGGCGTTGATCCGATCGCTGGCCGACCGGCCGGTCGACTCGATCTGCGCCACCGTGCCGACGGTCGGCTCCCTCCGCACGCCGAAGGCGTCGGGGGCGTTCACGTCGCGCGAGCGCAGCTGGTTGCGCCCGCGAATCCGGTTGTACGAGGTCTGGAACGTCAGGGTCTGCGTGATCGGACGCTCGATCCCGATCGAGGCCTGATGCACGTACGGCATCCGCAGATCGGGGGCGGCCTGCACGCGGCCGCCGCCGAGCATCGTCGCAGCCACGCCGCCCGTCGGATCCGGATAGCCGGGGTTCAGGATCAGCAGGTCGCGCTGTGCGTCGGGACCGCCGGTCACGCGCAGCGTCTGATCGTGCAGGTCCGCCTCATACCAGTCGTGGAAGATCCCGTAGCCGCCGCGCACGGTCAGCCGGGCACGCCGCGGCGTGAAGGTGAAACCGAACCGCGGCATCAGGTTCATCGCGTCGCCGACGTTCGTCTGCAGCTCCTCGCGCACGCCGATGCTGAGCGACAGCGCGCGGTTCACGCGGAAGTCGTCCTGCCAGTAGACGCCGAGCTGGTACTGCGAGAAGGCCGTGCGCAGCTCGCCGAGCCGCTGCGTGAACGTGTTCGGCCGTCCCGCGAGAAACGCTTCGAGGCTGCTGAAGGTGAACGTGCCGGCCGCGTTCCGCGCGTCGAAGTTGCGGTAGGCGCCCGCCTCGAAGAGCAGCCCGGCGCGCATGGCGTGGCGCCGGCCGACGTTGAAGTCGAAGTCGTCGGCAATCTCGAGCGTCCGCGTGGACCCCTCGCTCGCCACGCCGGCGCCTCCGCTGCTGAACGCGTCGATCACGACGACCGCGGGCGCCTCGGAGACCGAACGCGAGGCGTTCTCCTGGAAGTTCCACTGGACGCGCAGCTCGTTGAGCGCGCGGCGTCCGAAGATGCTCTGCACCGAGGTGCGCACCTGATGCTCGGTCGAGGCGCGGCTGAACGCCCGCTCCATGAGGTTGAAATTGCCGACGCCGAGGTTGCGCCGCTCGTCCTCGTTGCGCCGGTACTCCAGCCGCAGCGTCTGGCTGGCCGTCAGGCCGTGCTCGAGACCCGCCGTCACGTTCGTCTGCTCGAACGGCCGCTTCACCTGGTCGGCGATCCGTGCCTCTGGCCGCAGGGCCACGATCGTCGTCGAGTCGAACGATCGATTGCCGTCCACGTTGAAGCGGAGCGACGTGCGGTTGCGCACGATCGGCCCGCGGAGGCCGGCCGTGAACCGGCGGAACTGCTCGGGCGTCTCGGTCCGCGCGAAGGCGTTGCGCGCGTTCAGCACGTCGTTGCGCAGGCCGAAGTTGGCGTTGCCGCTCCACTCCGTCAGCCCGGGACGCGTGATGATGTCCACCTGGACGCGTCCGGCGTCGTGGTTGTCGGCGGAGAACGAGTTCGTGCGGAAGCGGATCTGGCGAATCTCGTCGCGATTCGGCAGCCGCCCGCCGCGGAAGCCGTTGACGTTGAAGATGGCGCCCGCGCCGCCGGTCATCGCCTCGAGCTGCGCGCGCAGCTCGTCAGGGTCGTCCGAGAGCTCCGCGATCTCGCCCTCTTCGAGCGTGGTCGTCAGCGCGTTGCCGCGCGTGTCACCCACGGCGGCCTCCGTGACGACCACTTCTTCCTGCACGCCCGCAATGTAGAGCGTCACGGTCTGATTGTTCGCGCCGCGCCGCAGCGTGACGGTCGCCGAGTACGGCGCGAATCCACGCGCCTCGACCTGCAGCTGCACCGGGCCGATCGGCAGGGCCGCCAGCGTGGTCTGCCCGCGCTCGTCGACGTCGGCCTCACGCGCCAGGCCGGCCGCATTCGTCACCCGCACGTGCGCCGAGGGCAGCGAGGCACCCGTCTGATCGATCACCGTGAGGCGCAGCTGTGCCTCGTTACCCTGCGCCGCGAGCGGTGACGCCGCAAGCAGAAGGGCCACGAGGGCGACGATGCCGGTCCGGACGACCATCATTTCGTGAAGACGTCGGCGCGGAAGGTTGGATTGATGCGGTAGCTGTCGATCGTCCACTCCTCCGTCGACATGTCGTTGACGCCGCGCGTGATGAGATGCGGCAGACGGATTCCGTTCACGATCTTGTAGTCGGTCAACGTCATCTGCAGCGTCGCTGGCTGTCCGCCTCGTGCCGGCGGCGGACCGCCGTCGCCGCGCGCACCGCCGCGGCGCCCCGCGATGAAGAGCTGCGGCGCCGCACCCTGCCACGTGATCATGAGCGGCAGGTGCGATGACTGATCGAGAAACAGCCGCGTGACGGGGCCCGCGCTCGGCGTGATCTCCAGCACGTCGGCGCGGCCGTCGGGCGCTTCCGCCGTTCCCACCCACGTGACCGGTCCGTCCACCACGAGCAGCCACGCGAGCAGGACGCGCGCGAGCTCGGCCTGCCACGCGCGGCGCTGTGCCGCTTCGATCTGGGCGGGATCGACCGTACCGCGTCCGGGGTCGGCACCCGTGCCGGCGCCGCCCCCGCCGATATCTCCGCCACGACGGCCCCCGCCACGACCTCCGAATCCGCCGACGAAGAAGCCGCCCCGGCCGCTGTTCTCCTCCCACACCGTGGATCCATTCAGCACCTCGGTGCGGATGATCGCCGGACCGCCGCCAGGCGGACTGAGGTCCTCATCGCGCCGCCATTTGTCGGGACGCTCGATGCGGATCTGGAGCTCGCCTTCGATCGTCGTCTGAGCCACGAGCCGCTTGAACTCGCCACGGACGTCGAGCGCCTTGACGGCGGCCAGGCGCGGCTCGCCTCCAAGGGCCTGGCGCGCGTCCGCCAGCAGTGCGGCGCCTTTCGCTGCGTCCTCCACCGCGGCCTGGGCCTGCAGTCCGGCCGAGCTGGCGCAGCCGAGAAGCACGATGGCCAGAGTGCGCCTACCCACCTTTCCTACCTTACGGCCACATCTGCCTTTTCGTTCTGCGAAGACCGCCTCTGTCACACATATTTCACAGGTCGGCAAGCCATTTGCTACTGGACCGATCGGTATGTTGGACGACGCAACGCTGTACCCGGTTGGACCAGTGGCGGACCGTGGCGTTCAGGAAATCGACGTCCCGTTTTGCCCGACGTTCGACATCGACCGGACGATCGAGCGCTGGCCGGACACGGCGGGCGAAAGCAGGCGCCGCCTGGCGCATTCGTTCCGACGGCCCGCCCGGCGCAGCACCGATTCGTCCGCGGATCGAGCGACACCCCCGCAGCCCAAAGTCGACCTCATCCTGTACATGAGCGCCGAGTCGGAGAAGTCGCAGCGCGCGCTGCGCGCCGTGCGGGAAGTTCTGAGGGACTACGACGCGGCGCAGGTGCACTTCAGCACCTGCGACCTCTCGGTCCAGGAGATTCTTCGGGATCTGCTCGAAGCCAACGGCGTCGATCGGCGGCGGTGGGACGATTAAAGCGATCGCGCTTCGATCGGATTCACGACCTCGCGCAGCAGCGTCACCTCGTCGATCGGTTCGGTGAGGTACGCGTCAGCACCGCTGGCGAGCCCCTGCTGCCGCGCCGCTTCCGACATCCACGCGCCGGTGATCGTCTTGCCGGTGCCGCTCCGGCCGACCACGAGCGTCGAGCGGCCGACGGGCAGGCCGCCCGCGCTGATCACGTCGAACCCGGGCACGCCCGTTTTGATTTTGGTCATCATGCTCATCGGCGAGGATTCACTCCGCACGACTCGAGAAGCTCCACGATGGCTTTCGCGTCCGACAGATCACCGAGCACGAAGGCGCGCGGCAGCGGGGAGCGCTTCACGAGCATCGGCGTGAAGTACACCGCGTCTGCCTCGGCGCGCTCCGGGTTGCGGCTCACGTCGCAGATTTCGAGCCGCAGCCGCCGCTCGTCGAACCGCGCGAGCAAGCTGAGCCGTCGCCCCTGACATCACGGCAGGACAGAATCACCGAAATCGGCCAGTGCATCTTTGAGAGATCCGGCGATTATCGGCGTGGATCTCGCCATTCGCGTCAGGCACGAGCCTTGCCTGGCTCAACCGCTGAAGGAGCGACAGCGATGGAGATTGGCAAGACCGCGCTCGGAGTGATTGGGGCCGTTGCGGTCACGGCCGGCCTGGGTGGCGTCTACCTGGCGACCCGGGCGGCGGAACCCGCGGCAGTCGAGACGTCGGGGGTCGAGGTGACGCAGACGGAACAGACGATTGAGCCGTCGGAGGCCGTCGCGGCCGATCCGCGCCCGGACGCCCTCGCAGCGCCTCCGGCTGCCCGCGTCGAGCGGGCGCCAACCCGGCGTGCCGCGGCGCGTGAGCCCGCGATCAGTCGGACACCGGCGCAGCCGCAGCCCGCGGCGCCGGTCATCGACGCGCCACCGGCCGTCGCGGATGTGCGCCCCGCCGCGCCCCCTGCGGCACCGGCGCCGGCCGCGATCGAGCCCGAGCCGCCGCGTCCCGCTGAACCGCCGGCGCCCGAGTTCGTCGATCTGGTCGTCCCGACCGACGCGGTGGTCGGCCTGCAGAACGAGACAGCCCTGACGAGCGAGACCGCGCGCGTCGAGGACGAAGTGCTCGCGCACGTGACGCGCGACGTCCGCGTGGGCGACCGCGTGGCCATTCCGGCGGGCTCGAAGGTGCATGGCGAGGTCACGATGGTCGAGCGCGGCGGGCGGCTGCGCGACCGCGCCCGCCTCGGCGTCCGCTTCACGTCGGTCGTCCTGGCCGACGGCACCCGGGTGCCGCTCGAGACCGAGACGATTTACCGCGACGGCGACGCGCCGTCAGGTGAGAGCGCGGCCAAGATTGGCGGCGGCGCCATCGGCGGCGCGATCATCGGCGGAATTCTTGGCGGGGCCAGGGGCGCAGCCATCGGCGGATCGATCGGCGCCGGTGCCGGCACGGCCGCGGCCCTCGCCGGCGGCCGCAATCCCGCGACGCTGCCGAGCGGCACGCCTGTCACGATCCGCGTCATCACGCCCACCACGGTCACGGTCGAAAAATGATCAGGCCTCAGGCCTCAGGCCCAAAGCCTCAGGCCTGGCTCAGGCCACAGCACTGATTCCTCGACCAGCCCTGAGGCCCGAGGCCTGGGGCCTTCATCGGTGTAAGATCGCCCGCCAGGAGCACACCTATGCCGATACGTATCGTGTTCGCGGCTCTTTTCGCCGCGCTGCTGACGAGCGTCGCGACCGCCCAGGTCCAGAAGAAGGAGTTCCCCGGCATCCGCAACTACTCGCGCGTGGACGCCACCGTCGGCTGCGGCGGCCAGACCGACCCGGCCGCCATGGCGTCGCTGCGAAAGGAAGGCTTCGTGTCCGTGATCAACCTGCGTCTGCCCAGCGAGGAAGGGGCCAACGTCGAGGCAGGCCGCGCCGCAGCGCAGGCCGCCGGCCTGAAGTACATCCATCTGCCTTTCAACGCCGCGCAGCCCGACCCGAAGGTCGTGGACAGCTTCCTCGCCGCGGTTGCGGACAAGAGCAACCAGCCGGTGTACATCCACTGCGGCTCGGCGAGCCGCGTCGGCGGCATGTGGACGATCAAACGGGCGCTGCAGGACAAGTGGCCGTTCGAAAAAGCGCTGGCTGAAGGCAAGGCGATCGGGCTGAACAACCCGGGGCTCGAGGCGTTCGTCACCAGCTACATCAAGAGCCACCAGTAGTCGGCTGCATGGATCCCGCCGAGTTCCGCCGCCAGGGCCGCGCGCTCGTGGAGTGGATTGCGGAGTACCTGGCGGGATCCGACCGCTATCCTGTCCTCCCGCGCGTCGCGCCGGGCGACGTGCGCCGCGCGCTGCCGCCGGCGGCGCCCGAGCGCGGTGAGCCGTTCGAGGCGATCCTCGCCGACTTCGAACGGATCCTCGTTCCCGCGCTGACCCACTGGAACCATCCCGGGTTCTTCGGCTACTTCGCGATCACCGCGAGCGCGCCGGGCGTGCTCGCCGAGTTTCTCTCCGCCGCGCTCAATCAGCAGGCGATGCTGTGGCGGACCTCCCCGGCCGCAACCGAGCTCGAAGAGGTCGCCCTCGGGTGGCTGCGGCAGCTGCTCGGGCTGCCGGACGCGTTCGAGGGCGTCATCTACGACACCGCCTCGATTGCCAGCCTGCACGCGCTCGCCGCGGCGCGGCAGGCAGCTGCCCCCGAGACGCGGCAGGAGGGACTCGCGGCCGCGCCTCCGCTGCGCGTGTACTGCTCCGAGCACGCGCACTCGTCGATCGACAAGGCGGTGATCCTGCTGGGACTCGGTCATCGCAGCCTGCGGCGCATTGCCGCCGACGGCGAGTTCCGCATGCGCGTCGACGCGCTCCGCGACGCGATGGCCGCCGATCGCGCGGCGGGCGCCACCCCGCTCGCCGTCGTGGCCACGCTCGGCACGACGTCGACCACGAGCGTCGATCCCGTGCGCGAGATCGCGGAGGTCTGCCGTCGGGAGAGCGTGTGGCTGCACGTGGATGCGGCGTACGCGGGCGTGACGGCGATGATGCCCGAGTACCGCGCGCGATTCGATGGCTGGCAGCACGCCGACTCGATTGTCGTCAATCCGCACAAGTGGCTGTTCGTGCCCTTCGATCTCAGCGCGTTCTACTGCCGCCGCATGGACGTCGTCCGGCAGGCGTTCTCGCTCGTCCCCGAGTACCTGCAGACGACGGAGGGCGCACAAGGCGTGCGCAATCTGATGGACACCGGCATTCAGCTCGGCCGGCGGTTTCGCGCGCTGAAGCTCTGGATGGTGCTCAGGCATTTCGGTGCCGACGGCATCCGGGCCGCGCTGGCCGAGCACATCCGTCTGGCGCAGTGCTTCGCCGGCTGGGTCGACGCCGATCCCGATTTCGAGCGGCTCGCACCTGCGCCGTTCAGCGTCGTCTGCTTCCGCGCGCGGCCGCGGGGAGGGGTGACGCATGCATCGCCCCTGCCGGAGGCCGAGCTCGACGCGTTGAACACGCAGCTGCTCGATGCGGTGAACGGCACCGGCGAGGTATTTCTCTCGCACACCCGACTGAACGATCGGCTCGCGCTGCGCCTCGCCGTCGGGCACCTGCGCACCACTGACGCCCACGTCGCCCGCGCGTGGGCGCTGCTGCGCGAACATACCGCCCAGCTCGCCGCGGATCGCGCGGCCCGTACGTAGCGTCCGGCTGTACCCCGACCACACCCTTCGCTCTTCCATTGACCTCCTCAGGTATGTCGCTTGCAGCATCGCGCTCCCAGGGAGGAACGGAAGACATGAAGAAATGGGTGTTTGTGGCGGCGCTCGCGATCGCGCTCTCGCCGTCGAGCGCGCGTGCCGACTGGCTGTTGACACCGAATCTCGGCACCACGTTCGCCACACCGAACGGTCGCGAGCACTTCACGTATGGCGTGGGGCTCGGTTGGATGGGCGACGGGATCCTGGGCTGGGAGGCGGATCTCTCGTACACGCCGGAGTTCTTCGAGGGCAATGACCAGCAGTTCGATTTCATCGACGGGAGCAACGTTGTCTCCGCGATGTTCAATGTGATCGCCGGCGTGCCCCTCGGAGGTCAGTTCGGCCCGGGGTTCCGGCCGTACTTCACCGGTGGAATCGGAATGCTCCAGAGCGAGATCCAGAACGAGGACGACCTGTTCGATGTGGACAGCACCGACTGGGGGTTCAACCTGGGCGCCGGCGCGATGGGCTTCATGACCGACACCGTCGGCTTCCGGGGAGACATCCGCTACATCCGCGCGTTCCAGGATCTCGAGGCCGATTTCGACGTCGGCGATCTCGACTACTGGCGCGCGACCGCGGGCCTCACGTTCCGGTGGTGAACTGAGCTCGTTCGGACCGTTCGAGAGTCGTTCGGCACGTTCGGAACGTTCCGGACGACTCAACTCACCCTCCAGACTTCCTTCCAGGTTTCACCGTCACTCTCCAGCGCCACGCAGCCGTGAAGCGGAAAGTCTGGCGTCTCGCCGCTCGGACGGCCGCACAGCGCGTGCAGCAGACGTGCAAGGTGCGGCATGTGGCCGACGAGCGCGACCGTGCGCGTCTCGCCGGCCAGCCGGTCGCGCATCCAGCTCGGGGGATCGTCCGGCTGCAGACCACGGGCGGCCGAGAACTCGGCGAGCGGGTTCGTCCCGCGCCAGAGGAGCTCCGCCGTCTGCCGCGCGCGCAGCTTGCCGCTGTGCCAGATCGCGTCGGGCCGCACCCCCCGACGCGCCACGTCCGCCGAGAGCCGCGCCACGGCGGCGCGTCCGACTGCCGACAGCGGCCGCATCGGATCGACCTCCGGCCCGACCGCCTCGCCGTGATGAACCAGGAGGATCACAGTAAGATGATCTATACTGCGTCGCCCAACCAACCAGCCAAGGGGCTCCGCCCCTTGATATCCCCGCGGAACCCCTTGGCTGGCTGCCAGTATCTTCTGCCGCGCTTCGCGCGGCTAGGACCGCTATGCGGGCCGACGCAACGAGTACGAAATTCGCGTTCCGGGCCGCATAGCGGTCCAAGGAGCCCCATGTCGCGTTACATCTTCACGTCAGAGTCGGTTTCCGAGGGACACCCGGACAAGGTCTGCGATTACATCTCGGATTCGATCCTGGATGCCTGTATCGAACAGGACAAGCACAGCCGGGTGGCCTGTGAGACCCTCTGCAAGAGCGGCACGGTGGTCGTCGCGGGTGAGATCACGACGAGGGCCACGCTCGACTACGAGCGGATCGTGCGGCAGGCGGTCAAGGACATCGGCTATTCGGATCCGTCGGAGCCGTTCTGCGACACGACGCTCGAGGTGATCTCGCTCATCACGCGGCAGTCCGGTGAAATCGACCAGGGCGTGACGGCCGCAACGAGCCAGAGCGGCGATCAGGGCGCCGGCGACCAGGGCATCATGTTCGGCTATGCCACCGATGAATCGCCGGAGCTCATGCCCCTGCCGATCCTGCTGGCCCACAAGCTGACCAAGGGGCTGAGCGACGACCGCAAGGCCGGCACGGTGAGCTGGCTTCGTCCCGACAGCAAGTCGCAGGTCTCGGTCCTGTACGAGCACAACACGCCGAAAGAAGTGACCGCCGTCGTCGTCTCGACGCAGCACTCGCCCGACGCGGACCAGAAGAGGATCACCGAGTACGTGCGCGAGGAACTGGGGCCGCGGGTGCTCGGCCAGTGGTGGCGGAACAACGTCACGCTCTACGTCAATCCGACCGGCAGCTTCACGCACGGCGGGCCGTCCGCCGATGCCGGCGTCACCGGCCGCAAGATCATCGTGGACAGCTACGGTGGCGCGGGGCGCCACGGCGGCGGCGCGTTCAGCGGCAAGGACCCGTCGAAAGTCGATCGGAGCAGCGCCTACTTCTGCCGTTTCGTCGCCAAGCAGGTGGTCGCGTCAGGGCTGGCGAAGAAGGCCGAGATTCAGGTGGGCTACGCGATCGGCATGGCCAGGCCGGTGTCGGTGAAGGTGGACACCTTCGGCACCGGTGACGAGCAGGCCGCGGCCGAATTCGTGACCAATGCGTTCGACTTCCGGCCGCGCGCGATTATCGAGCGCCTGGATCTGCTGCGGCCCATCTATCGCAGCACGACGAACTACGGCCACTTCGGGCGTCCGGGGCTGCCGTGGGAGGTTGTCGAAAAGACCGCGGCGGTCGCGCGTTGAACCGCGGGGCCCCCACCGCGCGGACTTTGCGCGTTGGGGTGCTCAAAACCATTCATACCACCGGCGCTGGCGGCGAGTGATCGCGCGCTGTACCTCGCCGACCTGCGCCGCCACCTGCTCTGCCTGCTGATCGACGACGCCGATCGACATCAGCATCGACTGCGTGTCGTTCTGCAGCGTCTCCACCTGACGGTCGCTCAGGTCGCGCGCCGAAATCGTGAGCCAGAACGTGTGCGCGAGGCGCTGCGCCGTCTGCTCCGGCAGCTTCTTGCTCCTAACGGCCGTCGCCGCGCGCCGAGAGAGCTCGTCGACCACCGGAGCCGCGTCGTTCTCGTCCTCCGGGACGTACTTCCGGAGGTCATACGCGAGGTCGGTCGGGCCGGCCGGATCGGATCCCGTCGCGATATACGTGAGGTCCTTGCTGATGTCGGCCAGATCCTCCTGCGCGTCGCGGCTGGGCGTGGGCATCGGGCCGTCAGGCTGCCGGCACCCGGCGGCGATCAGAAGCAGCGTGCAGATGAGCGCGAAATGAAGCGGGGATCTCATGGGCTCAGAGTGACGGAGGGCAGCCGCCAGTGTCAAGACGCGTTCGCGCGACGTGTCACGCGAGGCCGTCAGTTGCGCGGAAGCGCCCGGATGCTCGCCGCCTTGACGATCGCCCACGCGTCATCGCCCGGTTGAAGCGCCAGCCGGTGCCAGGCCTCGCGGGTGACGAGCGACGACAGGCGAAAGCCACAGTCGAGCGCCACGCGCACGAACGGACCTTCGCGCGCATGCGTGATCACTCGTGCGCGCCAGCGATTCATCACGCTCGAGTCGGTGACGTCGTGCCGCGCGAGCGCGACGTCCTCGGCGCGGATGAGGAGCGCGGCCTCATGCCCCACCTCGGCGGGCGCCTGCGCACGAATCTCCTGGCCGGCCACGACGATCGTGGCGAGGCCGTCTTCGGACGCGGCGATTCTGCCGAGCAGGATCGTGTCGATGCCGACGAGCCGCGCCGCCGCCGGCGACGCCGGATGATCGAACACGTCGGCGGTCGTGCCGCTCTGGATGATCCGGCCGTCGTCGACGAGCACGGTCCGATCGGCGAGCGTCAGTGCGTCCACACGATCGTGGCTGACGATGTAGGCGGGAATGGCCAGCGCGCGGATGAGCGTCCGGAGCTCCTCGCGCAGTTCGTCTCCGGTAGGACGGTCCACCGCCGAGAGCGGCTCATCGAGCAGCAGTAATTTCGGACGCCGGAAGACGGCACGCGCCAGCGCGACGCGCTGCTGCTGCCCGCCCGAGAGCTGCCGCGGAACGCGCTCCTCCAGCCCGCGGAGGCGGAACGTCTCCAGCAGCTCGCCAACCCGGGCGGCGACCGCCGCGCGCGACAGGTGGCGCGCGCCGAAGGCGACGTTCTGCGCCACGGTCAGGTGCGGAAAGAGCGCGTAGTCCTGGAACAGCACACCGACATCGCGGTGGTCCGGCGGCAGATGAATGCGGCGCGCCGCGTCGAACCAGACGTGATCGCCGAAACGGATGTGTCCGCGCTCGGGCCGTTCGAGCCCGGCCAGACAACGCAGCACCGTGGTCTTCCCCGATCCGGATGCGCCCAGGAACACGGTGACGCGCGGATCCCCGACCGGATCCTTCCACTGGCAGAGGACGCCGGCACCGCTCGAATACCGAAACTCGAAATCGACGTCGAGCAGCGTCATAACGCCAGCGTGCGCCGCTGCAGGGCGTAGGTCACCGCCAGCACCGTCACGGCAAACACGAGCAGCGCCGCCGATGCCTCATTCGCCGCTCCGTAGTCGAACGCCTGCACGTCGTCGTAGATCGCGAGCGCGATCGTACGCGTGACGCCGGGAATGTTTCCCCCCACCATGAGGACGACGCCGAATTCGCCGACCGTGTGCGCGAAGGCGAGCACGAGGCCCGCAGCAACCGCGGGCCATGAGAGCGGCAGCACGACCGTGAGGAACGTCCGCGACCCCGAGGCGCCCAGGCACCGCGCCGCTTCGATGAGCCGGCGATCGACGGCGGCAAATCCCGACGCAAACGGACGGACCGCGAACGGCAGGTTGTACAGCACCGACGCGATCAGGATCCCTGTGAAGGAGAACGGCAGCGTGCCGCCGACGAGCCGAGCGTACACGCGCCCTGGAACGGTCTCGGGCCCGGTGGACATCAGAAAGTAGAAGCCAAGGACGGTCGGCGGCAGCAGCAAGGGGATGGCAACCGCCGCGTCGACGACCGGCCGCCAGCGGCGCCTCGTCGTCGCGAGCCAGTACGCCAGCGGCAGGCCGATCACGGCGAGGACGAGTGTCGTCAGCGCCGCAAGCTTCACGGTGACGGCAATCGCGGTCCAGTCCATGACGACTACTGCGGAGGAGGACCGAACCCGAACGCGCTCAGCAGCTCGCGACCCTCGGCGCCGAGCAGGAAATCGCGCAGCTCGTCGGCGGCCGCCCGCGAGCGCGCCCATGGCAGGATGAGGCCGCCCTGCACGAGCGGCGGATGCGCATCCGCCGGCACGTCCTGGAAGCGGCCGATCGCGCGGAGCGCCGGCGCCACCGCAAGCGATTTCGCGATGATGGCCGCGTCGGCGGCGCCGCTCTGGACGAACTGCGCGGCCTGCGCCACGTTCTCGCCGAGCACGATCCGCCCCTTCACCTGCTCCCAGATGCCCGCATGTCGGAGCGCCGCCTCCGCTCGGCGCCCGTACGGCGCATGCCGCGGATTGGCCATCGCCACGCGCGTCGCGCGCGGGAGCACGCGCAGGCCGTCACGCTCGATCGGCAGGGCCGACGCCGCCGGCACCCAGACGACAAGACGGCCCGTCGCGTAGGTGAAGAGGTCGCGACTCGATCCGATGCCCACCGCGACGAGGTCGCGCGGGTACTCGACGTCGGCCGAGAGATACACGTCGTAGGGCGCGCGTTGCCGGAGCTGCGCGTGCATGCTGCCCGACGAGCCGTAAATCGCCTCGATCCGGAGCGCCGGCCGGCGCCGCGCCAGCCGGGCGGCCGCTTCGTCCAGCGCAAGCTTCAGATCGGCCGCGGCCGCCACGCGCACGACTGCCGAACCGCCAGCGGACTGCCCGGCCGTCGGCAGGGCGCCCGCGGCGAGCACGGCGACGAGGGCGAGCAGGGACACTCGAATCCGGGTGCGCACGCTGTCTACAATTTAGTATGATTCTCACCGATATGAAGCACGCTTTTCTACTGTTTTTAGTTCTGCCGTAGATGGCGCTCCTCACCGTCCGGGGGGCCGCCGAGCGGCTGGGCGTCAGCTACTCCACCGTCAAGCAGTGGATCTACAAGGGCGCCGTCCGCACCGTCCGGACACGTGGCGGGCATCACCGCGTCGCCGAATCGGAGATCGAGCGCCTGCTCGCGGCGCACGGACGTCTGCCCGCGCTCCCCCGCCGCGCGCGCCGCGCACCGGGCGTGCTCGTCGCGCTCAGCGGGCGGAACCAGCTTCGAGGTATCGTCGACGAGGTGCGCGTGGAAGGACTGCTGGCCCAGGTGCGGCTGCGGATCGGCGATCAGCGATTGACCGCCGTCATCACGCGCGACGCCGTGGAGGAGCTGAAGCTGAGGCGCGGCGAGCCCGCGCTCGCCGTGATCAAGGCGACCGAAGTCATGATCGCGCGCGAGCCGACGTGATCATCGCGGAGGCCTGAAGGCCTTCGCCTACCTCTTCCGGTACTCGCCCAGGTGCAGCTCCTCGACGAGCTCCGGGCACTTGAACTCCAGCAGCCGCACGGTCCGGTCGATGCGCCGATAGAGCGGCATCGCGATCTTCCACGGCCGCGTGAAGACCTTCGGGTCTTCGATCGTCGCCTCGTACAGCAGGTGGTACGCGCTGATCGGCGTGTAGCGTTCAATCACGTGCAGCGCGTCGCTGTGATAGTTCCCCGCCCGATCGAACCACGTCTGATCGTTGAACCCGGTGACGTCCACGACGAGCGTATCGCCTTCCCACCGGCCATTCGACCATCCCATCCACGACTCGTACGGCGCTTCCGTCGGATTGTTCAGCGGTATCTCACGCCGCGCGTACGAGTACTGATAGACGATCCAGATCACGTTCGGACTCTGGAAGATCTGAAATGGGTGGGGCAGATACGTCGCCCGGGGGATGCCCGGGAGAAAGCAATTGAGCTCGGGGTCGGCCGAGAGATGACGACCGGGCTTTGCCGGCACGGCGTTCCGGCGGTTCTCGTTGCGCCTGGCCAAGGCCTCGGGCCGATACGGAATCCGGCCGCCGTCGACAACGCTCTCGCCCGGGAGGAGGGCGCCGAGCGTGCCCATCAGGAGGACCGGCGACGGCGCCGCGCCGTGATCCTCGAGATCGTAGTCGGCCGTGTTCATCGCCTGCCAGATCCCGTTCAGATCGGGCCTGCCGGCAGCCGTCCGCGGAATCTGCACCTGCAGCGGCTCGGTCTGAGCGGCGGGCCGCGCCGCGGCGAGACACACCACGGCCACTCCCAGGCAGGCGGTCATGGCGCCGATTGCGTGTGTCTTCATCTTCCGGCTTCGCGCTTCTTCGCGGCGTCGGCCTCCTGCACACGCTCGCCGCGCAGCGAATTCGTCAGGGCCAGGTTGCCCTCGTGGCAGGCGTACTCGAAGAGTGTGTAATCCTCGTCCCGCTCCCACGGCAGGTTGAACGTCCACGGCCTCGTCCACGTCGTCGGATCGATGACGGTGGCGTAGTACTCGATCCGATTGCGGCTGACGGGCACGAAGTGCTCGATCAGACGAAAGTTGCCGAACGGGATGCCTGCCGGCACGCTCGCCCCCGACATGCCGCCGAGCCGCTGCTTGTCGGTGAAATGCGTGGTTTCGACGACCAGGGTATTGCCCTCCCAGCGGCCGACCGGGTCTCCGTTCCAGTGGCGGATGGGGTCGCCGACGTGCGGCCGGCCGTCGAGCGGGATGAGACGCGTGTCGAGGCGCTCACGGATGATGGCGACCCATCCGGGCGACTGCATGATGTAGGTGCCGCTGTTGTACGCCTGCGGCGCGTTCGGCGTCTGCGAGGCAATGCAGCGCGCCAGTGCGTGGTAGTCCTCCCACGAGGCGAGCTCGCTCGCTCTGGCAAGAATCTCCTTCCGCCGCTGCTCCGCCGCCGGCGTGAGCCGCGGGAACGTGCCGTCCGGCGGGTCGATGATGAGGGAGGTGTTGAGGTTCACGACGAAGTTCCGATCGTTCCACCACTCGTTGTACGCACCCACGCCCGTTTCGCTGTCTCTGTTCGGGGCGTTGGCTTTGGCCCAGGCCCGGTACTCGGCCTCGTTCGCGAAGCGCGGCTTGCCGGCGAGCTCGCCGGGCCGCTCCATGCGGATGAGCGACTGATAGTCCCAGACGCCCATGAGATCCGGATCGCCCCACGGCGTACGCGGCGGAGTGTAGGTGGACGACGGCGGCGTGAACGGCTTTGCGCCCGGCGCCTGCGCGGTCACGGCCTCGACGGCCAGCCACCCGACGACGATCAGGATCGCCGAGGCCGGCGCAGCGACCACTCGGTGGATCATCGGCTTCTCCTTGTCTGCAACAGCTTCAAATGTACCCGCGCCACCATGTGCATGTAATCGCCGGCGGCCGCGTACCGATCGGCCGCGGCGGCCTTGATGTGCTCGAGCGCCTGGCGGCTGTCACCGACGGCTTCGAAGTACAGACCGAGATAGAGGTGCGCGTAGAACTGTGCGGTCGGCTGCGCGCCGGCCGCCCGCAGCACCTCGTCAGAGCTCATGTTCCCGCGCAGCATCTCGTAGACCTGCCGCATGGGCACGCGCGCGTCGGGTCCAACCGGCAGCAGCGCCTTGCGCGAGGCAGCCGGCGATTCCGCACGCGCCACGCAGAGGAAGTGCCAGGCCGCGTTCTCGACGTCGTTGGGATTGACGGTGCGATGCCGCTCGAACTGCTCGCGGCAATCCCGGTAACGCCCCGCGTAATACAGCACGATGCCGCGCTGCCAGAGATACGGCATCACGCGCGGATCGGCCTGCACGAGGCGGTCGAACTCCGCGGCCGATTCCGCAATGCGTCCCGCCTCGAAGTGCGCGACCGCACGATCCAGGCTTGCCGTCTGCGCGAGGAGGGCGACAACCAGGAGCGCAATCATTTCCGCAGATCGAGGCACACGAGGGTGTTCTCGTTGCGCGCGAACAGCAATCCGTCCGAGAGGGCCGGATAGGCACGGACCACTCCCGGCAGAATCTGCGCGCGCGCGAGCGGCTTGAAGCCGTCAGGCGAGGCAGGAGCCAGCACGAGCTCGCCGCGCTCGCGCAGAATCAGCAGCCGGTCGCCGACGAGCGTCACGGTGCCCGCCAGGAATCGCTCCTGGCTCCAGCGCACTTTTCCGGTCCGCAGTTCGACCGCGCGGAAGCTCTGTCCGAACTCCTGCCGGCCGTGGAACCCGTAGAGAACGCCGTTGAGGTGCACGCTCGTCGCGTAGTGATTGGTCAGCACCTCGTTCGACGTCCAGAGCTCGCTGAGCATCGTGCCTTCGAGCCGGAACACGCCGGCGCCGGGACCGTATTCGGCCGACACGAAAATCAGGTCGCCAATGACCATGGGCGTGGCGGCGTTGACCGACGCCGCGATCCGGGCGCGCCAGGGGCGTTGAAACTGCACGCGGCCGGTCGCTGGATCGAGCCCCACGAGGCCGGCGCGCGTCAGAAAGATCGCGAGACGCCGTCCGCCAATCGTCGCTCCGGCGGGCGACGAGTAGCTCGCCTGATCGCTCGTCGCCGTCCACAGCACCTTGCCGCTCTTCGCGTCGAAGGCGACGATGCCCGCCTCGGGGCCGCCGACGTTCGCGAGCACGCGGCCGTCCTCGACGAGCGGCGATCCGGCGGCGCCAAAGAAGCCCTTCGGCACCTTGAAGCGCCGCATCGTGTCCTCGCTCCAGATCCGCGTCCCTTTCGCGAGATCGATCGCATGGAGCTGCCCTTCGGCGCCGAAGGTATAGACGACGACGCCGGAGACGACGGGCACCGCGCGCGGACCCTCGTCGAAGCCGAAGTCGTCTCGATACGTGGTGGGATACCCGTAGCGCCACTGCGTGCTGCCGGTGCGCGCGTCGAGCGACTCGACCACTTCTTCGGTGCCGACGCGGTGAAACAGGATGACGCGGCCCTGCACGACGGCCGGGCCGGCGAAGCCCGCACCCACCTGCCTGCGCCAGACGACGCGCGGACCCTGTGGTCCCCAGCTTTCGGCGAGCGCCGGTCCGCGATAGACGCCATTCCGTTCGGGCCCGAGGAACTGCGGCCAGTCCTCCGCGGCCACACGGGCGCTCGCCGCGATCGCCAGTACGAGGAGTGCGCGAAGCAGCCGCTGCATGGAATTGCGCGCCTATGATACGCGGCTTGCGTATGGTCTGCGCTTTTTGGTAGCCTGCAGGGACCGTTGGCGCCGATGTCGAACCTCCTCCACCACGCGCACCATCACCACGGCCATCCGGCCGGCCGGGAGGACTGCGCACGCTGAAGGACCGACGCTAAGGCCGACACAGCAGATCGCAGGCAGCCCCGCCGGCACGATGTGGCGGGGTTTTTTGTTGTACGAACTCGGAACCCGGAACGCAGCACGATGGACTTCTCAAAGCTCGATGGCCTGATTCCCGCGGTCGTGCAGGACCACGTCAGCGGTGAGGTGTTGATGGTCGGCTTCATGAACGAGCAGGCGTGGGACGTCACGCGGCGCACCGGCTACGTGACGTTCTTCAGCCGCACGCGCAACGCGCTCTGGACCAAGGGCGAGACCTCCGGCAACCGCCTCGCGGTCCGCGAGATCCTCGTCGACTGCGACGAGGACACGGTGCTCGTCAAAGCCGAGCGGCTCGGCGACGGCAACGTCTGCCACACGGGCGAGCGCAGCTGCTTCTTTCAACGCGCGGAGGGCGTGACGATTCCATGACGACGCTCAAGCTCGGCATTCCGAAGGGGTCGCTCCAGGACGCGACCATCCAGCTGTTCGCGCGCGCGGGCTTCAACGTCTACGTCAGCTCGCGATCCTATTTCCCGACCATCGACGATCCCGAGATCGAGTGCATGCTGATTCGCGCGCAGGAGATGGCGCGGTATGTCTGCGACGGCGTTCTCGACGCGGGGCTCACCGGGCAGGACTGGATCGCCGAGCACAAGCTCGGGGGACAGGTGAAGCACGCCATCACGAGCGTCGCGGATCTGGTGTACGCGAAACAGAGCTTCGGCAAGGTGCGCTGGGTGCTTGCCGCACCGGAAGACTCCCGCTTCAAGTCGCCGACCGACTTCGCCAACGCGACGATTGCGACCGAGCTGGTGCGCGTGACCAAGGCGTACTTCGACAGGCTCGAGGTGCCGGTGAACGTGGAGTTCTCGTGGGGCGCCACGGAAGTCAAGCCGCCCGTGCTCGCCGATGCGATCGTCGAGGCGACCGAGACCGGATCCACGCTGCGCGCGAACCGCCTGCGGATCCTCGACACCGTGATGGAGTCGAACACGCAGCTCATCGCCAACGACGCGGCGCTCGCCGACCCGTGGAAGCGCACGAAGATCGAGAACATCGCGCTGCTGCTGCGCGCCGCCATCGAGGCGCAGGGCCGCGTCGGGCTCATGCTCAACGTCCGCTGCGCGGATCTCGACCGGGTGCTGGCGCTCCTGCCCGCGCTGCAGCGGCCGACGATCTCGTCGCTGAGCGATCGCGAGTGGGTGGCGGTCAATACCATCATCGAGGAGCGCACGGTCCGCGACCTGATTCCGAAGCTGAAGGCCGCCGGCGGACAGGGGATCGTGGAGTATCCGCTCAATAAGATCGTGGTCTAGTTGGTGGTTGGGGGTTGGTCATTGATGTTGAAGATCGTTGACGCCGGCAACCGGCGGGCGGTGCGGGCGCTGCTCACGTCGCCGCGGGTGGGCGATGCCGCCACCGCGCGGCGCGTCGCGCGGATCGTCGCCGACGTGCGGCGCGGCGGCGACCGGGCGCTGCTGCAGTACGCGCGGCGGTTCGACGGCCTGGACGGATCGATCGAGGTGAGCGAGGCCGAGATGCGCGAGGCCGCCGCGCGCGTGCCGCGTACGGTCCGTGCCGCCCTGCGCGCCGCGGCGCGCAACATCCGCCGCGTCGCCCGGCAGCAGGTCCCCCGCGGGTGGCGGGCCCGCGTCGCCGCGGGCGTCGTCGTCGAGCAGCGCGTCGTGCCGCTCGAGCGCGTCGGCTGCTATGTGCCCGGCGGCCGCTATCCCCTGCCGTCCTCGCTGCTCATGACCGCGATTCCCGCCGCCGCGGCCGGCGTCGGCGAGGTCGTCGTCGCGTGCCCGAAGCCGGCGCCGGTCGTGATGGCGGCCGCACTCGAGGCCGGCGTCTCGCGGCTGTTCCGGCTCGGCGGCGCGCACGCGATCGCGGCGCTCGCGTACGGCACCGAGACGGTGCCACGCGTCGACAAGATCGTCGGTCCCGGCAACCGGTACGTCGCGGCGGCCAAGGCGCTCGTCGCCTCCGAGTGCGGCATCGACTTCTACGCCGGTCCCACGGAGATCGTCATCGTCGCCGCGCGCGGACCGGCGGCCTGGATCGCGGTCGACCTGATTGCGCAGGCCGAGCACGACCCCGACGCGCGCTCGGTGCTCATTACGCCGAGCCGCACGCTCGCGGCGCGCGTCGCACGCGAAGTCGAGGCGCGGATGCCCGACGCGGGCCCCGCCCGCCGCGCCCTCGAGGCGCACGGCGGCATCGTGGTCACCTCGTCGGCCGCCGAGGCGATGGAGCTGGCACACGTCGCGGCGCCCGAGCACCTCGTGGTCGATGACGAGCGGCTCGCCCGGATGGTGCGGTGCGCCGGGTCGGTGTTCGTCGGACCGTGGTCGGCGCAGGCGGCGGGCGACTACGCGATCGGATCGAATCACGTGCTGCCGACCTCCGGCGCCGCCCGCGCGCGCGGCGGCCTCTCGGCCGCCGATTTCGTGCGCCAGTTCACCGTGCAGCGACTCACGCGCGCGGGACTCCGGCGGATCGGCGGCACCGCCATGACGCTGGCGGGCGCGGAGGGGCTGCACGCACACGCCGCCTCAATCGGCATCAGGATCAGGTGATGGTCATACAGGGTTATCCGAATCCCGGCGAAGGGCTGCGGCTGCACCTCAACGAGAACACCGGTGGGTGCTCGGCGCGCGTGCTCGAGGCGATCCGCCGCGTGCGGCCGTCGGAGGTGTCGACCTATCCCTCGTACGACGAGGCGGTGGTCGCGACCGCGCGCCACTTCGGCGTCGATCCCGACTGGGTGCTCCTCACGAACGGCCTCGACGAAGGCATCCTGATGGCGGCGGTCGGCCACATCGCGCGGATGCGCCGGCACGACGCGGAGACGATCATTCCGCTTCCGGCGTTCGATCCGTATCCGAACTCGACGGCGGCGGTCGGCGCGACGCCGATCCGTATTCCACCCGGACGCGACTTCGCATTCCCCACGCAGGCGGTCGTCGAGGCCATCACGCCGCGCACGCGGATGATCTTTCTGAACACGCCGAATAACCCGACGGGCCAGTTGATCCCGATCGCCGACCTCGTCCGGATCAGCGAGGCCGCTCCGGATGCAGTGGTGCTCATCGACGAGGCGTACATCGAATTCGGCGGGACGTCCTTTCTGCCGGAGCTGCCGCGGTTCAGCAACGTGCTCGTCGGCCGTACGTTTTCCAAGGCCTACGGACTCGCCGGGCTGCGCGTCGGGGTCGTCATCGGCCACCCGGACGTGCTGACGCCGGTGAGGACGGTGACGCTCCCCTTCAACATCAACGGCGTGGCGCTCGCGGCGCTCGGGGCCGCGCTCGGCGATACGGAGTTCCTCCCTCGCTACGCCGCGCAAGTCCGCGAGTCACGCGAGCGGCTGTATGCCGCGTGCGACCGGCTTGGTCTGCAGTACTGGCCGAGCGCCGCCAATTACGTGCTCGTGCGCGTCGGCGAGGCGGCGCCGTTCGTGGCGGCGCTGGCGGCGCGGAAGATCCACGTGCGCGACCGCTCGAAGGATCCGGTCACGCCCGGCTGCATCCGGATCACGGCGGGCATTGTCGAGCACACCGAGGCGGCCATCGACGCACTCGAATCGGTCAAGGCCGCGAGGCACGCCTGATGGCACGGACCGTACGGAGGGCGGGTTCCGCGGGCGGGACCCGTCGAAGCGCGAAGCGGACCCGCCGTGCGGTCTTCGATCGCCGGACGACGGAGACACAGATCCACGGCCAGCTCGTGATCGACGGCCAGGGGCGGTACGACGTCCGTACCGGTATTCGCTTCCTGGACCACATGCTCGAGCTGTTCGCCCGGCATGGCGGCTTCGACCTGACGCTGCACGCCCGCGGCGATCTCGACGTCGACCAGCACCACACCGTCGAGGACGTCGGCATCGCGCTCGGAGAGGCGACGCTCGCCGCCCTGGGCGATTGCAAGGGGATCAACCGCGCCGGATACTTCGTGATGCCGATGGACGAGACGCTCGCCGTGGCCGCTGTGGATCTGAGCGGGCGTCCTCACGCGGTCGTCGACCTGAAGCTGCGCATCGACCGCGTCGGCGATCTGCAGAGCGAGCTCATCCACGACTTCTTCGACGGGTTCGCGTCGGCGGCGCGCGCCAACGTGCACGCGACGGTGCTGTACGGCCGCTCGAGCCACCACCATGTGGAGGCGGTCTTCAAGGCGTTTGCGCGCGCGCTGCGCGTGGCGTGCGCCCGCGACGCACGGCTCGCGAAGATGCTGCCGAGCACCAAGGGGCTGCTGTGATCGCGCTCATCGACTACGGCGCGGGAAACCTGACCTCGGTCAAGAAGGCGCTGACGTCGCTCGGCGCGGAGTTCGTCGTGCCCGACTCGCCCGCGCAGTGCGCGGAGGCGAAGGCGCTGATCGTCCCGGGCGTCGGCCATTTTGCGGCGACCTCCGCGCTCGACCCGCAGTGGCGCGATGCGATTGCCGGCGCCGTCCGAGCCGGCACGCCGCTGCTCGGCATCTGCGTCGGCATGCAGTGGCTGTACGAAGGGAGCGAGGAGGCGCCGGAGGTACCCGGCCTCGGCCTTGTCGAGGGCCGCTGCCGGCTGCTGCGTGGCAACGCGGCCGAGCGGTTGAAGATTCCGCACGTCGGCTGGAATGCGCTCGAGGTGACGCGCGGGACCAGCCGGTTGCTCGCGGGCCTTTCATCGGGCGCGCACGTCTATTTCACGCACTCCTACGCCGCGCCCGTGACCCCCGACTGCGTGGCCGCGACCACGCATGCCGAGCCGTTCGCGGCGGCGGTCGAACGCGACCGCGTCTTCGGCGTCCAGTTCCACCCGGAGAAATCGGGCGAGACCGGGCTGCGGATCCTGCGCAATTTCCTGGACCTGTCCTCGTGCTGACCAAGCGCATCATCGCCTGCATGGACGTGCGCGACGGTCAGGTCGTCAAGGGCGTGCAGTTCCAGCAGCTGCGGCACGCGGGCGACCCGGCGGCGCTCGCCCGCCGGTACAACGTCGAAGGGATCGACGAGGTGGTCATTCTCGACATCACCGCCACGCTGGAGAGCCGCCGCGCGCTGGCGCAGACGATCCGGGCCGTGGCGCACGAGATCTTCCTGCCGCTGACGGTCGGCGGCGGCATCGGGTCCGAAGACGATGCGGCGGCGGCGGTCGACGCGGGAGCGGACAAGGTGAGCCTCAACACGGCCGCCCTCCGCTCGCCGGAGCTCATCACCACGCTCGCGCGCCGATACGGCAGCCAGGCGGTGATCGTCGCGATCGACGCCAAGCGGCGCAACGGCGGCTTCGGCGTCTTCGTCCGCAGCGGCACCACCGACGCCGCCCGCGACGCGGTCGAGTGGGCGCGCCAGGCGGAGTCGCGCGGCGCGGGAGAGATCCTGCTGACGTCGATGGACCGCGACGGCACCCGGGCCGGCTTCGACTGCGAGCTGACGGCCGCCGTTGCCGACGCGGTGAACATTCCCGTCATCGCCTCCGGAGGCGCCGGCGGTCTCGACCACTTCGCGGACGTGTTCACCCGCGGCCACGCGGATGCCGCGCTGGCGGCGTCGATCTTCCATTACGCCGATACCGGCGTCGCGGAGCTGAAGCGCTTTCTTCACGCCAGAGGCATCCCGATCCGCATCTGATGCTGATCCCTTCGATCGATCTCCAGGGCGGGCGCATCGTCCAGCTCGTGCAGGGCGAACGGCTCGCGCTCGAGGCCACCGATCCCGAGCCGTGGCTGGCGCGGTTCGCGCGGTTTCCGCGCATACAGCTGATCGATCTCGATGCTGCCAAGGGTGAGGGCGACAACGCGGATCTCGTCGCCATGATCTGCGCCCGACTCCCCTGCCGCGTCGGCGGGGGCGTCCGGACGATCGATCGCGCGGAGGCGGTGCTCGATGCCGGCGCGCACGCGGTCATCGTCAGCTCGGCCCTCTTCCGCGACGGGGCGGTCGACCTCGACTTCGCCGCCATGCTCGCCGAGGCGATCGGGCCGGACCGCGTCATTGCCGCCGTCGACAGCCGCAGCGGGCACGTCGCCATTCACGGCTGGCGCACGGTGCTGCCGATCACGGCGGTCGACGCCGTGCGGGCGCTCGAGCCGTATTGCGGCGAATTCCTCTACACGCACGTCGACACCGAAGGGCTGATGCACGGCACCGACATGGAGGCGATCCTCGCCGTCCGGCGCGCGACGCGCCGCCGCCTTACGGCCGCCGGGGGCATCACGACCCGCGCTGAGATCGATCGCCTCCACACCGAAGGCGTCGACGCCGTCGTCGGGATGGCCATCTACACCGGGCAGCTCGCGCTCGACGACTTCTGATACCATTACGGCGTTCGACGTAATCATTACGTCGATCGACGTAGCGCGGTGGAGAACCCCTTCATCTACGGCGAGATCGTCCCCGACGAGGCGTTTGCCGACCGCGAGACGGAGCTCGACCGCCTGGTCGCCGACCTCTCGTCGGCCCAGAAGGTCTTTCTGATTTCGCCGCGCCGGTACGGGAAGTCCTCGCTCGTTCACCGCGCGCTTCACACGCTCTCGCGGCACGGCGCGCTCACCCTCGAGCTCACGGTCAGCAGTTACAGCTCGTACCTGGCTTTTCTCGAGGGCTACGCGCGCGCGCTGGCGACCGTCGAGACGACATGGCAGCAGGCGCGGGCCTGGCTGGCCGACGTCATCGCGACCACGCGGCCCGAGCTGCGGTACGAGCCGGAAGAGGGCGGGCCGGGGCGCTTCTCGGTCGCGTTTCCGCTGGTACGTACCGCGCGCGAGGTCAACAGGCTGGCGAATGAAATCTTCTCGCTCCCGGGACGGCTCGCCGCCGACCGGAAGCGAACGGTCGTGGTCGCGCTCGACGAGTTCCAGGCGATTGACGCCTTCGACGGCGGCGAGGTGGAGCACGCGCTGCGGGCCGCCGCGCAGCAGCAGCGGCAGGT
This sequence comes from Acidobacteriota bacterium, assembly GCA_016184455.1. Classification (GTDB taxonomy): domain Bacteria; phylum Acidobacteriota; class Vicinamibacteria; order Vicinamibacterales; family UBA2999; genus MELF01. The sequence goes on along the minus strand of JACPCS010000127.1, from coordinate 24,885 downwards.
CGGCTACGTGTTCGCCGGCTCCGAGCCGAGCCTGATGGAGAAGATGATCGGGCCGCGCCGGCCCTTCTACAAGGCCGGGCCGGTCATGCGGCTGGAGAAGATTCCCCCTGCCGTGTTCGCGGAGTTCATCGAGGCCCGATTCGCCCGCAGCGGCATTCGCGCGGAGCCCGGTCTCGGTGCCGCCATCGTCGATCTGGCCGGCAATCTGCCCTACGACGTGCAGCGCCTCGCGCACGAAACCTGGGACGATGTGCGGTCGTCCGGGGGACGGCGCGCGGGCCTCGAGCAGCTCCATGCCACGCTGACGCGCCTGCTCTCGGAACAGGACACGATGTTCGAAGCCGTCTGGCAGCGTCTCACGCTCGCTCAGCGTGCCGTGCTCCGCGCCGTCGTGCTGCAGGGCGGCCGCGAGCTCCTCTCGGCCGACACGCGCGCGCGGCACCGGCTGGGCGGACCCTCGAGCATCCAGGCCTCGCTCGCCGCGCTCGTCAAGCACGATCTGCTGCTCAAGGAAGGGCAGCAGTACGTCGTCATCGATTCGCTCTTCCGCGAATGGATCGCGCGGAAAACCTATTAGGGTCTCTGAATTCCGTAGCGTTCCTCTGCCGGAACGGCGCGAATCGCATGGTACACTCGCACGACGAGCGCGTCGGCCAGCTGAAACACATCGAGTTTGCGGGGATCGCGACTCACGGCGGCTGCTGACAAGAGCAAGCCGCATGCCGGGCGGCCCTGAAGGCCGATAGCCCAGAGCCACAGCCCAAAGCCTAAAGTCCAAAGCCGAGAGCCGAGAGGAGATGCCCCTTACTGCGTTAGAGCGCCTCGGCCTGCATCGCCCGGAGCTGCGCGCGTGGGCGATGTACGACTGGGCGAACTCCCCTTTCCAGTCCACCGTCGTCAACGCCGTCTTCCCGCTGTTCTTCAGCAGCTACGCCGCGTTCGGTCTCGAGCCGGTCGTGGCGACCACGCGCTACGCCTGGGGAACGACCATCGCCGTGGTCATTGTCGCGGTCCTGAGCCCGGTACTCGGTGCGGTCGCCGATTACCGCGCGTGGAAGAAGCGGCTGCTGGCCGTGTTCCTGGCCCTGGGCGCCGGCGCCGTGCTGCTGATGGCCGGCATCGAACGGGGCGCCTGGATCGTCGCGCTGCTGATCTTCATCGCCGCGAACATCGGCGACCGGCTGGCGTGGGTCTTCTACGACTCGCTGCTGCCGCATATCGCTTCCGCCCACGAGGTCGACCGCGCGTCTTCGGCGGGTTATGCGATTGGCTACCTCGGCGGCGGAGTTCTGCTGCTGATCAATCTGGCGTGGATTCTCAGTCCGGCGACCTTCGGGCTGCGCGACACCGCCACGGCGACCAAAGCCGCCTTCGTCAGCGTGGCCGCTTGGTGGCTGCTGTTTTCGATTCCGCTGTTCCGCCGGGTGCCGGAACCGCCAGCCGCCGCCCCCGGCGACGTCGCACAACGCGACGCCGTCCGTCTGGCCTTCGTTCATGCGCGCCAGACGTTTCACGAGTTGCGCGGCTACCGGAACGCGTTTCTGATGCTCGTCGCGTTCCTCCTCTACAACGACGGCATCCAGACGATGATCAGGATGGCCGCGATCTACGGCGCCGAGGTCGGCATCAACGCGAACGCCCAGATCGCCGCGTTCGTGATCGTGCAGTTCGTCGGCGTGCCATGCTCGTTCCTCTTCGGCGCAGCCGCGGACCGTATTGGCGCAAAGCCCGCCATTTTCGTGGCCGTCGCGGTCTACACGGTGGTGAGCATCATGGCGTACTTCCTGCGAACGGAGTGGCAGTTCTTCGCGCTCGCCTTCCTCGTCGGCACCGTGCAGGGCGGCAGCCAGGCGCTCAGCCGCTCGCTCTTCGCGCGGATGATTCCGAAGCACAAATCGTCGGAGTACTTCGGCTTCTTTTCGGTGTTCGAGAAATTTGCCGGCGTCGCCGGACCGGGACTCTTCGCGGCGTCGGTGACGATCTTCGGCTCCAGCCGCGCGGCCGTACTGTCCGTGATTCTGTTCTTCATCGCCGGCGCCCTTGTCCTGACGCGCGTCGACGTCGCGGAGGGCGAAGCTCAGGCGCGGCGTTCACCATAGAATCACCGGTAATGTATTCGAGCGCCGTCGCCGGGGTCCTCGCTCTCGTCGTCGCCGTGCAGACCGTCGACGCCCGCGCGTGCTCGCCGGAGCCGACGACGGGCACGACCACCCCACCGCCAGGCTCATCGTCGGGAGAGGTGTTCACCACGACCGACGGCGTGCGCTTCACCATCGAAACCGTCGCCACGAACCTGGAAGCGCCGTGGTCGATGGCCTTCGCGCCCGACGGCCGGCTGTTCGTGACCGAGCGCCCCGGTCGCGTCAGAATCCTCGACCTCGCGAGCGGCCGTTCCGACCTTGCATTGACGCTCGACGACCTGTTCAGCCAGGGCGAGGCGGGGCTGCTCGGGCTGGCGCTCGATCCGACCTTCGCACAAACGCGGCTGGTCTATCTCTATTACACCGTCCGCCTGCCAACGGGTCGTCCCGTCAATCGCGTCGTGCGCTATCGCGAAGCCGGATCGACGCTCGGCGAGCGCGTCGTGCTGCTCGACAACATTCCCGGTGAGGGGATTCACGACGGCGGACGCCTGCGCTTCGGGCCGGACGGGCTCCTGTACATCACGGCCGGCGATGCGGCGAACGCCGGGCTCGCCCAGGACCTCGGGTCGCTCGCGGGCAAGATCCTGCGGCTCAACCCCGACGGCTCGACGCCGCGGACCAATCCGTTCAGCTCGCCGATCTATTCGTACGGCCACCGGAATCCACAGGGGATCGACTGGCATCCGACGACGCGGGACCTGTGGGCATCGGAACACGGCAACATCGGCAACGACGAGGTGAACGTGATCGACCGAGGTGCGAACTACGGCTGGCCGCGGATCGAAGGCAGCCAGACGTCATCGATCCGTCCTCTCCGCGGCGGATCCTCTCGGAGGAGCGGCTGCTCGACGGCAGATTCGGACGTCTGCGCGACGTGGCGACCGGCCCGGATGGCCTGCTGTACGTGGCGACGCACAATCGCGACGGCCGGGGCACGCCTGCGGCGACCGACGACCGCATTCTGCGCCTGACCCCGGCGTCCTGAGGAGCGACCGATGAAAAGCCTGCTTGCCGCACTCTGTGTCGTCCTCCTGTCGGTGCCGCTTGCGGGGCGCCAGCAGGGCGCGGCCTCGCCGCTCGCGGGCACGATCGACGTCCACGTGCACACGCTGCCCGACGATCGGCCGCGCGCGCTCGACGCCTTCGACGCGGCGCGGGAGGCGCGCGCCCGCGGCATGCGGGCGATCGTGCTCAAGAATCATTACGAATCGACGGCGGGGCTCGCCTATCTCGTGCGCACGCTCGTTCCCGGCATCGAGGTGTTCGGCGGCATCGACCTGAATCTGACCGTCGGCGGCATCAACCCGGCCGCCGTCGAGCACATGACGAAAGTCACCGGTGGCTGGGGACGCATCGTCTGGATGCCGACGTTCGACGCCGAGAACCAGGTCAGGTTCTCCAAGGACACACGTCCCTTCGTCAGCGTCTCGCGCAGCGGCGCGCTCCTGCCGGCCGTCCGCGAGGTGATCGCGCTCATCGCGAAACACAATCTCGTGCTCGCGACGGGGCACTCCTCCGCGCAGGACGCGCTGATGCTGCTTCGCGAGGCGCGGCGTCAGGGCGTCCAGCGCATGGTCGTCACCCATGCGATGAATCCGCCGATTCAGATGACGGTGCTGCAGATGCAGGAAGCGGCGAAGCTCGGCGCGTTCATCGAGTTCGTCGGGAGCTCGCACGTGGCGGCCGACGCAGCGGCGCGCTACAACCGGTTCGCCGACGCCATCAGAAGGATCGGGCCGGAATTCTGCATCCTCTCGACCGATCTCGGCCAGATGGGCAACCCGCTCCCGGTCGTTCCTCGAGGCCATGCGGACACGGAAGTTCTCTGCGCAGGAGATCGACCAGATGGCCAGACACAACCCCGCACGCCTGCTCGGTCTGCCGTGATGGTCCCTCTGAAGCCGGACACCACGTCACGAACTACGCGAGCCGCTTGGTCGATCGCAGCGTCGCGAGCGTCAGAATTCCCAGGCCCCAGGCGAGCAGCGCGAGCCCGTCGCGCCAGAACACTTCCAGCCCGATCCCCTTCAGGAAGATCCCCCGCAGAATCACCAGGAAATAGCGCAACGGGATCAGGTACGTGATCGGCTGGATCCACTGCGGCATGTTCTCGATTGGAAAGATGAACCCCGACAGGAACACCATCGGCAGGAAGAAGAAGAACGATGTCGTCATCATCGCCTGCTGCTGGGTGCGCGAGATGGTGGAGACGAACAGGCCGAGCCCGAGCGCCGTCAGCAGGTACACGAGGCACATCAGCAGCAGCAGCGCGAAGCTCCCGCGCAGCGGCACCTCGAACCAGGCGACGGCGACGCCGACCACCAGAAACACGTCGAGCATCCCGATCATCGCGTAGGGCACGAGCTTGCCGACGATGAGCTCCCACCGCGCGAGCGGCGTGACGTTCAGCTGCTCCAGCGTCCCCAACTCCTTCTCACGGACGATCGCCATCGACGACAGCGTGGCGCAGACGACGAGCAGCAGCAGCGCCAGGATGCCGGGGATCATGAAGTGCCGGCTCTCGAGCGTCGGGTTGAACCAGACGCGGATGTCGGCCCCGACGAGCGGCTCGGCGCGGGCCCGACCGCTTGCCGCCGCCAGCTCGCGCGCGTACGTCAGCATCAGCGCGCCCGCGTAGCCGAGCGCCACGTTCGTCGAGTTCGCGTCGGTGCCGTCGGCGACGACCTGCACCGCCACGGGCCGCCCTGTCCGCACGTGCCTGCCGTAGTCGGGCGGGATGGCGAGCGCCAGCCACGCGCGCCCGCTGTCGAGATACGCGTCGATCTCGTCCACGGACGACAGCGTATCGGCGACGACGAAGTTCTCCGACGCCTCGAACCGGGAGACGAGCTCCCGGCTCGCCGTCGATCGATCCTGGTCGACAACGACGATCGGCACGTCGCGCACATCGGTCGTCGCGGCGTAGCCGAGCATCGTCAGCTGAATCAGCGGCGCCATGATGACGATGCCGAAGAGCCGCGGATCCTGCCGGAGCTCGAGAAACTCCTTCCGAATCAGATGCCCGATGCGATTCATCGGCTCAGCTTCCATTCCCGCCGCAGCCGCAGCGACGACAGCGCGAGGACCAGCGTGGCGAAGACCGCCAGCGCGACGAGATCGCGCCAGAACATCTCGATGCCGACCCCCTTCAGCAGGATGGCCCGAAGCGCCCTCAGGAAGTACCGCGCCGGCACGCCGTACGTGATCGCCCGGAGCGCTGCCGGCATGCTCGAAATCGGGAAGATGAAGCCCGACAGCATCAGCGTCGGCAGATACGAGGTGAGCAGCGCGACCTGGAAGGCGACCTGCTGCGTCTCCGCCAGCGTGGAGATGAGCACGCCAAACGCCAGGGCTCCGACCAGAAAGAGCGATACCGACAGCAGCAGCAGCCACCACGAGCCGCGCACCGGCAGGTCGAACAGCAGCATCGACACGACGATGATGCCGAGGGCCGAAACGAGCGAGACGAGAAAGTACGGTACGGTCTTCCCCACCACATAGGCGAGCGGCCCCACCGGCGACATCCGCACCTGCTCCATCGTCCCCACCTCCTTCTCGCGGACGATGGAGAGGGCCGTCGAGACCACGGCCGTGAGCATCGCGATGTACGCAATCAGGCCGGGGACGAGGAAGAGCGTGCTGCGCAGCTCCGGGTTGTACCAGACGCGCGTCTCGGTGGTGAGCACCGGGCCTGCCGGCGACGCGACGCGCGCTTCCACCTCGTACCGCGCCGAGACGGCGTTCACGAGGCCCACCGCGTACCCGACGACCGTCGTTGCCGTGTTCGCGTTGTCGCCATTGACGATGAGCTGGACGCGTGTGGCGCGCGCGCTCCGGACGTCGCGCCCGAAGTTCGACGGAATCACCAGGACGGCCCGTGCCCGGCCCTCGTCGAGCATTCGAACGATCTCCGCATCGTCGGTGATGTCGCCGGCGAAGTCGAAGTAGCCGGAGTTGACGAACGCGGAAATCACCTCCCGGCTCGCGCTGCTTCGGTCGTTGTCCTCGACGGCAAGCGGGATGTTGCGGATGTCGAAGCTGAGCGCGTACCCGTAGAGGAGCAGGAAGAAGGCAGGGACGAAGAGCAGGATCAGGAGCGTCCGGCGGTCGCGCGCGATCTGCCGGAACTCCTTGACGCCGATGCTCAGCGTCTTTCTCATCGGCCGCTCCGTTCCACGATGTCGAGAAACACGTCTTCGAGCGACGGATCGACCGCGCGGCACGTTGCGGCAACGCCGGCGCCGCGAAGCCGTCCGGCAATTTCGTCGGGCAGGGGCGACGTCTGCGCCGCGCCCGCATCGGGTCGCAGCACCGCGTGCACGGCGGTGCCAAAGACGCTCGTCTTCTCCACTTCCGGCATCCCGTCCAGCAGACGCATCGCCTCGACGGGCTGCGGCGCACGGACCTCGAGAATCGGCCGCCCGGCGAACACCCCCTTCAGCTCCGCAACGGTGCCCAGCGCCGCGAGCCGGCCCGCGTGAATGATGGCGATCCGATGGCAGTGCTCCGCTTCGTCGAGGTAATGCGTGGTGACGAGCACCGTCGTCCCCGTGCGCGCCAGCTCGCTGATGAGACGCCAGAAGCGGCGCCGCGAGAGCGGGTCGACGCCGCCGGTCGGCTCGTCGAGGAACACGATCGGCGGCTCGTGGAGAATGGCGCAGCCGAGGCTCAGACGCTGGCGCCAGCCGGCGGACAGCGATCCGGCGAGCACCGACTCGCGCCCGCGGAGCCCCGCCATCTCGAGCGCGAAGGCGCGGCGCGCCGCAAAGCGCTCGCCCCTCAGGCCGTAGATACCGGCGAAGAACGCGATGTTCTGATCGACCGTCAGCTTCTCGTAGAGCGAGAAGCGCTGCGACATGTAGCCGATGCGCTGCTTGACGTCCTCGGGGCGCCGGCCGACGTCGATGCCGCCCACGCGCGCCGCCCCCGAGGAAGGCCGCAGCAGGCCGCACAGCATGCGAATGGTCGTCGACTTACCGGCGCCGTTCGCGCCGAGAAAGCCGAAGATCTCGCCCTGGCGCACCTCGAAGCTCACACGGTCGACCGCCACGAAGGCGCCGAAGCGCCGCGTGAGCTGCTCGACTTCGATCGCGTTCATCGTCCGAGCGCGCGATCGAGGCGCGCTTCCGCCAGCCGGACCCCCGCGAACGTCCGCGTGCGATCGAGCTCGGCCTGGAGGAGCGCGACGTCGGCGTCGAGCACTTCCGTCTGCGTGGCGACGCCGGCGCGGTAACGTTCATTCACGACGCGCCGCGCCTCGGACGCGGCGCGCACCGCTTCGTCGGCGGCCGTGATGGCGGCGCGCCCCGACGCGAGTTCGAGCAGCCGCTGCTGCACTTCCAGCGCGAGCACCGAGTCGAACTCGGCGAGCCGCTGCCGCGCGGCCTCGACCAGCCGCCCCGCCTGCGCCGCTTCCGTGCGGGCGCGGTCGCCGTCCCAGAGCGGCCACCGGACGGCAATCGCGGCGTCCCAGGAGTCGTCCCAGCGTTCGGCAATCGGAAAGATGCGGAGGTTCGGGCGTGCGTAATCGAATCCGCCCGTCACGGCCACGGTCGGCCGGCTTCCAGCGGCCGCGGCGGCGCGCTGAAAGTCGGCAGCCTGAATCCGCTGCTCGAGCGATCGGCGCTCCTGGCGCATGGTGCGCGCCTCGGTGAGCAGCGTCGCGAGCGGCGCGGCGGTCAGGGGCGGCGCCTCGAGCGTCTCCACCGGCTCGATCGGCTGCAGGAGATCGAGGCCAAGGAGGCGCGCCAGCTCCGCCGACGCGATGTCGCGCTGATTCTGCGCCTCGACGAGCAGCATCCGCTGGCGGGCGTGCTGCGCTTCGGCGGACGCGATCTCGTTGGGTGGGACGAGACCGGTCTGGAACCGCTCGCGGACGTCGCGCACGTGCGCATCGGTGCGCGTGAGGCTCTGCTCCAGCACGCCAAAGGTCGCCCGTGCCGTCACCAGCGCCCAGAACGCGCGCGTCACCTCGAGCCGCAGGTCGCCCTGCGCCGCCGCCACGTCGGCGGATGCCGCCGACGCCTCGGCCCGCGCCGCGCGCTCGAGCGCATCGGTGCGTCCGCCGCTGTAGATCGGCCACTGCAGATCCAGCCGCGTCGTGTATTTGTCCGGCACATCCGGATAGAGCACGCGGGGCGCGCCGCCGGTCGGCGAGGGGACGATGAACTCCGTGACGTGATTGGTGCGGGTGTAGGTCCCGAGCGCTGCGACGAGGGGACGCTCCGCCGCGGCGCGCACGGCCACTGCCTCCTCGGCCGCCGCCGCGCGCGCCCGCGCCTCGGCGAGCCGGTGGCTCGCCGCCACCGCGCGCATGCGCGCCTCATCGAGGGAGAGCCGCTCGGGTGCAAGATCCTGCGCCGCAGCGATGCCTTCAAGGACACACAGACGAATGGCCACAACGAACACGAAGAATTTGACGGCACTCATGAGGCAACCTGTTTCGCGAGCAGATTGACGAACACGTCCTCGAGCGGCACCATCTGGCCCGCCGCGGACCGCAGCGTGGTCGGGTCGTCACAGGCCAGCAGCCGGCCTTCGTGCAGCAGCGCCACGCGCGTGCAGCGCTCCGCCTCGTCCAGATACGGCGTGGACATCAGAATCGTGATGCCCTGTGCGAGGAACTCCGACAGCAGCTTCCAGAACTCACGCCGCGACACCGGGTCGACTCCGGTCGTCGGCTCGTCGAGCAGGAGCAGCTCGGGCTCGTGGACGAGGGTGCAGACGAGCGCCAGCTTCTGCTTCATGCCTCCCGAGAGGCGATCGGCCAGCCGCGCCCGGAACGGCGCGAGCTGCGTCATCTCGAGGAGCTGGTCGCGGCGCCGGCGATAGTCGCCGACGCCGTGCACCTCGGCGAAGAACGCGATGTTCTCGTCGATCGTGAGATCGCCGTAGAGGCTGAAGCGCTGCGAGAGGTACCCGACGCGCGCCGTGATGCGGTGGTGCTCGCCGACCGGATCGCGGCCGAGCGTGCGGACCTCCCCGGCGTCGGCTCGCAGCAGGCCGCACATCAGGCGGATGGCGGTCGTCTTGCCCGCGCCATCGGACCCGATCAACCCGAACATCTCGCCGCGCCCGACCTCGAACGTCACCTCGTCGAGCGCGCGCGTGGCGCCGTAGCGCTTCACGACGCCGCGCAGCCCGATGGCGGCGCTCATGGCAGCGTCAGCTCCGCGTCGACCGGCATGCCGACCTTCAGCGTGCCGGCACGGTTGTCCACCGACACCTTGATGCGGTAGACGAGCTTCGAGCGCTCGTCGGCGGTCTGCACGTTGCGCGGCGTGAATTCAGCCTGCGGGGAGATGTAGGTGACCGTGCCGGGCAGGCGGTCGCCGGCGTCGGTCAGAATCGTGGCGGCCTGGCCGAGCGCGACGCGCGGGATGACCGGCTCGGGCACGAAAAGGTTTGCCCAGGCGTTGTCGAGATCGGTGATGACGAGCAGCGGCATGCGCGGGGCCACGATCTCGCCGGCCTCGGTCAGCTTCTGGGTCACGACGCCGCCAGCCGGCGCGACGACCGTGGCATCGGCGCGCGCCTTCTCGAGCACGGCCACCTGCGCGTCGGCAGCGGCCACGCGGGCGCGGGCCCCGTCGATCTCCTCGCGCGTCGGGCCCGCCTCGAGACGCGCCACCACGTCGCCCCCAGCGGCGGTCCGCTCCTCGGCGCTCCGCACCCGCTCGCGCGCGACGTCGACCCTCGCCTGCGCGTCGTCGCGCTGCTTCCGGGACCCCGCGTTCGCGGCGAGCAGCGCCTCGAAGCGGGCCAGGTCGGCTTCGGCGGCCTGCAGGTCGGCGGCGGCCGCAGCCGTTTCGGCCGCCGCGGCGTCGGCCTGGTTCCGCGCCTGCCGGATGTCCTCGACCCTGGCGCCGCGCTGCAGAAACCGCAGCTGCGCGTCGGCGCCCGCGCGCTCGGCGCGGGCGCGCGCAATCTGCAGCTCGGTGTCGCGCGTGTCGAGGCGCGCCACGAGGTCACCGGGCGAGACGCGATCCCCTTCAGCGGGCCGCAGCTCCAGGAGCCGGCCGCCGACGTCTGGCGCCACCTGGACCTCCGTCGCCTCCACGTGTCCCGACACGCGGATCGTGTTCGACGGCTCGGGCTCCCGGCATCCCGCGACCGCGAGCGCCACAGCCACGATCCACCACTGGCCTCTCATCGTCATGTGTCGCTCCGCAGCATGGCCCGTGCCGACCGCTGCACGTGCCGGACGAACTCGTCGGTCGTCCGCGGCGCCGCCGCCGCGAATCCCCTCACGCCCTTGCGCTGCGAGATCACGCGCTGGCGCGCGAAAAAAATCAGGATCGAGGGAAGGATCATGAAATACGCGAGCAGCGGATCGCCCTGGCGGAACGATCCCTCGCGCTGCCCCTGCTCGATCACGTCGCGCACGGCGAGATAGACGCCGTTCATCATGGCGAACGTCGCCTCGTCGATATGCGGCGCACCCGAGGCGATCTCGCGCAGCATGATCGGGGGGAACCAGGGCCGCGCGGCGGCCTCTTCGACGAGCGCGGCAATCCACGTGTCGAGCTTGACGCCGGCGGGCCCGGGACCGTCGGCGATGGTGCGGGCGCGGAGACCGACAGCCCGGAGCATGTCGCGCAGCACCTCGGTGTAGAGGCCCTGCTTGCTGCGGTAGTGGTAGTAGAGCATCGCCTTGTTGACGCGCGCGCGCTGGGCGATGCGGTCGACGCGGGCGGCCTCATACCCGCGCTCGGCGAACTCGTGCGCGGCCGCGCGGAAGACGGCGGCCTGGGAGTCGCCACGGGGTCGCTTCGTCCGGCCCATCCGTATTAACCAACTAGTTAGTTAATACGCCCGCGGCGCCGGCCTGTCAAGCGCGCCCGCCCGCCTCGACCAAGGACCGCCGGTATACCATTGCCAGAGGTGCGCATCGTGGTCGCCGGCGGCACCGGCTTTCTGGGGTCGGCGCTCGTCGAGCGGCTCCAGAAGGACCGCCACAGCGTCGCCGTCCTGACGCGGCGCCCGGCCCGAAGCCACCACCTGCGGTGGAATCCGTACGGCCCGCTGACCACGTGGGCCCACGCCCTCGAGGACGCCGACGCCGTGGTCAATCTGGCCGGCGCGCCGATCAACACGCGATGGACGGCGGCGCACAAGCGCGCGATGTGGAACAGCCGCGTGCACGTCACGCGGTCGCTCGTGGCGGCGATGACCAGCGTGCGGGCCGTCCCGGCGACGCTCGTCAATGCCTCGGCCGTCGGCATCTACGGACCGCACCATGACGAAGCGCTCACCGAAGAGAGCGGCGCCGGCTCGGGCTTTCTCGCGGGGCTCGGCGTCGCCTGGGAGAAGGAGGCGGTCGCCGCCGCTCCCCACGCGCGGGTGGTGCTGCTCAGGACCGGGGTCGTCCTCGCGCGGGAGCGCGGCGCGCTCCCGCAGCTCGCGCTGCCGTTCAGGCTGTTCGCGGGCGGACCGATCGGATCAGGCCGGCAGTACGTCTCCTGGATTCATCGCGACGACTGGACGGCGATGGTCGTCTGGGCGCTGATGAACACCGCCGTCTCGGGTCCGCTCAACGTGACGGCTCCCAACCCGGTCACGAATCTGGAGCTCGCCCGCACGCTCGGCCGCGTGCTCGGGCGGCCGGCGATCCTGCCGACGCCGGCCTTTGCCGTGCGGCTCGCGCTGGGCGAAATGGCGGATGTGGTACTCACCGGCCAGCGCGTGCTTCCGGAGAAAGCGCGCTCGCTCGGGTTTGAGTTCCAGTACCCACAGCTCGAACCGGCCCTGCGGGCGATCTACGCGTAAGCGCGAGAATGTCGTCGATCGCCGCGGCGACCTCGGGCGTCGGCGCGTCTTCCATCACCGACCGATACAGCTCCAGCGCCCGCGTGTAGTGGCCGCGGGCCGCCGCGACACGAGCCAGTCCGGTACGGGCACGCAGATGATTCGGAGACGCCTGGTCGGCCAGGTGGTACTCGACGGCAGCGGCGTCGACGTGTCCCCGGTCGAAGAGCAGGTCGCCCGCGCGCGCGTGCTCCAGCGCCAGCGCTCCCGCATCAGCGCCAGCGGTGTCGTTCGTGCTGAGGACGAGCGCCGATACCGGGGTCGCCGCCCGTTCGATCGTCCAGTAGACGGCCGTACAGGCAATCAGCACCGAAGCAGGGACGACCACGCAGCGGCGGAACGTCGCATCGCTCCACCGATGCCACCCCACCAGCGCGCTGGCGGTTGCAATCACCGCCAGCTGCCCCGCCTCCACGCCGACGTTGAACGTCAGCAGCGCGGTGACGTATTCCGAGCGCGGTAAGCCAATCTCCTGGAGCACGCCGGCAAAGCCCATCCCGTGCAGCAGACCGAAGGCAAACACCAGCGCGACGCGCCACGCCCGAAGCTCGGTCAGGACGAGGTTCTCGATCGCCACGTACGCGATCGAGAGCGCAATCAGTGGTTCGACGATCGCGGACGAGACGCCAATCACACCGTAGATGCTCAGGGCGAGCGTGATGGAGTGCGCCGCGGTGAACGCACTGACCTGCCACAGCACGGCCCGCATCCGCCTGGTCAAGAGGACGATACCCAGCACGAACAGCACGTGATCCACGCCGTGCGGCACGATGTGCGTGAAGCCGAGCACGAGATAGCGCCAGACCGTGGCGGCGCGGCGCGGTGGAGGCGGAATGGCCGTCAGCGAGAACGGCGTGCTCGTCTGACCGCCCTCCAGCCACTCAGTCAGGGGCGCGGTCGTGCCCGGCGTCGTGATCGACAGCGCATACGAGGCAAACGTCCATCCGTACGTCCAGCTGAAACGCCGCGCACCGGCGGGGATCTCGCCACTCAGTCGAATCGTCGCGACCGGCGGCAGGCTCGCATCGGATTGCGGCCGAACGGCGTACCGGATCGCCGGGTGGTCGGCCGCGCCATCGAACGCGACGGTGACGCGCTTCCGGAACAGGTCGTCAAAGGCTGCCACCCTGTGTGTCTCGACGCGCTGGCCCGAGAGCGCGTCGAGCTTCTCCGCGAGCGCGGCGGCATCGGTCACGATTTCGATGTCGTAGCGACGATCGTCGTGCACGGTCGCCGCCACACGCGTCGTGCCGATCTCGTGCGCGGCCACGCGCGCCCCGCACACGAGCAGCGCCACACCCACCCACGTGGCGGCGGTCATGGCCAGCGACTTCATGGCAGCTCAAACGTCAGCGACGCCCAGTAGCTGGCCCAATCCGCACCTGAAGCGGCAGGCGCTTCCACCATGTGCACCGCCTTCACCAGCCACGCGCCGGCGCGCGGAAGACGAAACCGCACACGGCCGTCACGATCGCTCCGCGCGCTCAGCTTCTCGGACGGGTTCGCGCGGTTGATCGCCACGACGAGCGCGCCCGCGAGCGGCCGGTTCTCATACGTCAGCCGCACGGGCAGTTCCTGGCCCGCGTTCATGGCAAACGGATTCCGCTCGGCCACGAGCTCCAGGGTGAACCCCAGCGGCCGGTCGCCCGCCGAGCCGTCCGTCTCTCCGGACGAGATCAGGCTCTTCGCACAGCGCGCGAACAGCTCCCGAACCGGCCGCGCGTCGCCGCGCCGCGCGCCTAGCGCGATGATCGACTCGAGGCCTTCTTCCTTCAGGTACTGCGTGAACTTCTCGTGGCTCTGCTCGATGCGGCTCGGGTTGCTGCGGTAGCCGACGACCAGCAGCCCGGGCGCGGCGGCGCGAACCAGGCCGGCGGGATCCGCGCCGGGCCGCCCCACGACCGGCTTCCGGCCTTCCGGGTCTTCGACGATGAACTCGTTGATGAGCGACGGATCGCGCGGCAGCGGATCGCCCAGGAAGTCCTGCCCCACGCGCAGCCGGACGCCGACAATCTCTCCCGTCCGCGGTGCGAACGTCGTCGGCTCGATCCACACGTCGTGAGCCGAGAGGGACGCTCTGGCGAGCGTCAGCACGATTGGTACGAGCATCAGTCTTTTCACGAGATCCTCCTAGCCGGTAGTCGGTAGCTGGTAGCTGGTAGCAGGACGAACCACTAACTACCAACCACCAACCACCAACCACCAACTACGGCGTTGGGATGGTGGGAACGACCGGGCTGTTCGTGCCGCCGTGCCCCTGGAGCAGCCCCTGATGGGCGGGCGCCAGAAACGGAAACCGATTGAGATAGTTCTTGTCGTTCTCCTCGACGCCCTTGGCGAGGCCCGCCGCCGGGTTGCCGGCGGCGATCAGGCTGATGAGCACGGTGTTCACGTTCACCTGATTGCGGTTCGGCGCCGTGCCGCCGCCCAGACGCCGGCCGTTGGGAAAGCTCGAATCGACGGCCGCGTCGAGCGTGATCACGTCGCCCGTGAAGCCGTCGGCAACCGGAATCGGCCGTCCCAGGTTGATTGCCTGGATGATGTCGGTGCGCGGGCCCTTGAGCGTCGAGACGGTTCCCGACGGGACGCCCAGTGCCTGGTAGACCCCGAGCGCCTCGAGGTCGCGCACGAGCACCGGATACAGAATGTCCGCGCCGAAGTTGGTGACGTCCGCGCTCGGGTCCGAGTGCAGATACAGCGTCTGGCGCTGCGCACCCACGAGCCCGGCATTGAAGAGCGGCAGCGCGTTGCGGCCGACCTGCACGTAGGGACCGTCACCCGTCCGCCCGGTAATGGTCTGCCGCGCGTCGACGGTCATCATCTGCTGGCGCGTGATGCGCGACCAGACGCGCAGCAGGCTGTCGGTCGAGTTCGCATTGAGCTGACCGTTGTGGGGCACGCCGCTCGGGAACACATCGCGGATCGGGAGTTCCAGCGCGATCGAGAAGACGTTGAACCCGGTGAACACGTCCTTCGCCGGGCCGCGGCGCGCACCGCGAATGCCGCCGAGATCCGTGTCGGCGAGGTTGATGAGATCGAAGATCCCCTTCTCGTCGAGCTGATACGGATCGTCGAACTGGCCCGCGATGACCCGGCCGCCGTTCGACAGGGTGTGGATATACCTGTCGACGAACGCCTGATCGTAGAGACCCACCTCGCGCTCGGTCCGATCGCCGGAGCCGTAGCCGCGGAATCGATCGAGCCCGAACACGAGCCGATCGGTCTGCGGCCCGTGGTTGTTCGGCAGCACCGCGAGATCGCGGCCGAGCACGGCTTCGCCGCCGCTCGCCGGCGCGAAGAGCCGCGTCACCGTCATCGTCTCGGTACCGCCCGTGAGCTGCCACAGCAGCTCGTTGCCGCCGCCGACGTTGTCCGACGGCCCCGGCGCGGCTTCGGGCGTCAGCGTCTTGGTGAACTCGATGCGGTAGACCGCCTGGTCCAGCAGCTTCTCGCCGATGCCGATATGGAACTCGTACCGGTAGCCGTCGCACGCACGCAGACCGTGATTGCCCTGCCCGGGCTCGTGGAGCGGGTTGAAGTTCATGATCAGATACAGCTTGTCGTGCGATCCGTCCGCCACCCACGCATACGTGTCCGTGTTGTCGGCGCACGGCTCGTTGAGCACGGCCAGCGCCTCCCGGTGACTCGACGCCTGCGCGGGCGTCATGAACGGCATCGCGGCGACACACACCAACGCGATGTAGGCAAGCTTCCTCACACAGCACCTCCTGAGGCTTCTACGGATGACGCAGCCGGCTGGATTGATTCGGCTTTGGACTTTGGGCTTTGGGCTGGGGGCTCTGAGGCCTGAGCCCTGGGGGCTGGGGCCTACGAAGTCGCGCCCGGCTTGCCCACCAGATAGATCGCGCCGGTGGGTGCGGGGACACCGCCGGCCGGCTCGATCGACACGGCCACGGCGGCAGGCGGAGGAATGTCGGGCGGCGTGTTGAAGTACGTCTGACCGCCGCCGCCCGCGTCGGGCATCAGCAGGCCCGCGCTGATCGGCGGCTGCGCGGCGGTCACGACCCAGACCTGGTACACCTGGCCCGCCGGGAGCGGGGGCAGATTCGTGGCGGTGAACACCATGCCGCGGGCGCGGCTCCAGAGCGCGCGCGCCGTCGCCTGCGGCGCGGGCGCCTGGCCGGCGAGATCGATCCGCACGAGATCCGGCGCCGCGAGCACGCCCATCGTCGTCTGCAGTTCCGTGTTCACACGCCGGGCCTCGGCCACGGCCGCCTCGGCCGCCGAGGCCTGGAGCAGCGCCTGCTCGAGCCGATCTTCGAGCACCGTGACCCGCACCTGCAGCCACGCGGCATAGACGCCGATGCCCACCGTCAGCACCACGAGCGCCGCGAGCGGCAGCCACGAGCGCGCGCCGGCACGAACACGGGCCGCAGGCCTCGCCTGCGGCGGCGCACCGAAGGTGGCGAGCACACGATCGCGCAGCTCCGGCGGCGGTGTGCGCTGCGCCACACCGCGGGCGAGCGCCTCCGTCACCCGGCCCAACGCACGCACTTCGGCCGCGCAGTCCTCGCAGCCGGCAAGGTGTGATTCGAACTCCGCACGCTCGTCCGGATCGAGACTCCCCAGCACGTACGCGCCGGCGTAGGCCTTGAGGTCGTCGTGCGACGGAGTCATGACGGGCCCTCCGCAAGCGCGTCCCTCAGCTTCAGCAGCCCGGTCCGCATGCGGGTCTTCACCGTGCCGAGCGGCTGTTCGAGGCGCTCGGCGATCTCACGCTGTGTCAATCCCTCGTAGTAGGCAAGCTCGATG
Organism: Acidobacteriota bacterium; assembly: GCA_016184455.1. Lineage (GTDB taxonomy): Bacteria > Acidobacteriota > Vicinamibacteria > Vicinamibacterales > UBA2999 > MELF01. The sequence continues at coordinate 8,161 of JACPCS010000127.1, read as the reverse complement.
GCAAGGCGCTGGAGCAGCGGCAGCTCGCTGAGCGCGCGCCGGACCCGCCGCGCCTCCTCGGCGTCGATCATGTCGGCGGCGGCGTCGCGCGTGTCGGCGGGCACCGCGGCGAGCCGTTCGTGTCCCACGGCATCGGCCACCGGACGGGCCTGCCGTGCGCGAAGCCGATCGATCGCCCGTGTCCGCGCCATCATGAGAAGCCATGCTGCCACGGCGCCGCGCGACGGGTCGTAGCGCGAGGCCTGGCGCCACGCCTGCGCGAACACGTCCTGGAGGACGTCCTCGGCGTCCCCTTCGTCGCCGATGATGCGGAAGATGAGGGAGTAGAGGGCACGGGAATGACGGTCGTAGAGCTGGGCCGCGCCGTCGCCGTCACCCGACGCCAGGCGCCGCAGGCAATCGACGTCCTCCGCCTGCGTATCCCCGGCGTCCTTCCGGAACGCGGCTACCACCGCCAGCAGCCCCATCACCATGCTCTACGTGCCCCGCGCGCGCCCGGATGGTATCACGCAGAAATCCGGCAGCCCGGCTGGCCCGTAGAAACCATAGCCGTGCTCAATACCGCCATTCAGGTTGCACTGCTGCTCGTCGCCGGATGTGTCACAGACGAGTCGGGCCAGCGCTTGCCCGGCGTCAGCGTGACACTCCGTGCACCCGATGCGACCGTGGTGGCCGACATCATCACCGACGAGTCCGGCTCGTATCGCCTCCTGGCCGCTCCCGGCCGCTATGAGCTCCGCTTCTCACTCGTCAACTTCGGAGAGGTCGTGAAGCCATTCACCGCGGCGGGGGAACGCGTGATCGTCGTCGACGCCGTGCTGCCGCTGACATTTTTCGCCGACGTCGTCGTGAGCGGACGACGGACGTTTCGCAACCTCGCTGAAGTGGAGGATCCCGGCGCGAGTCTCATCGGGCTGGCCAGCGCCGCCTCCGAAGGCGCCGTCACGGCGAGGCAGATCGAGCACCGCCCGCTGCTGCGGCCCGGAGAAGTACTGGAGACGGTGCCGGGACTGGTCATCAGCCAGCACAGCGGCGAAGGGAAGGCCATTCGCATCCCGTGCAACCGCGTACGGTGCGCGTCGGCGTGGACATCAGCTTCTGACGTCGTGTCCGGCGTTAGCCGGACCAGCCCTCACCGCGTGTACTTGTTCAGCGCTTCGAGCCAGAGCGGCACCGGCGCCGGCGTGCCGGGCGCGGGGCCGAAGATGATCTGCCTGGTCTCGAGCCGTTTGCCGTAGAAGCGCTCGTTGGCGTCGCGGTCGGGCCGCACGGTGCTGCCGTTGATCGTTACGCCGGCGAAGAGCCCCCGCGCGCGCGAGTAGCTGAGGATCTCGGCGCGCAGCTGCACGTCGGTGGCCGCCTTCGCGTCGCGGCCGACGGGCCCGGCCGCCACCGCGGCGTCGGCGCCGAGCGTGAACTGGTTGGCGACGAGATTCTCGAGACCGCGCCGGTTGTTGACGACGAGGACGATGTCGGCGGCCTGGCCGCCGATCTGAAGGCCGAAGCTGCCGCCGGTCAACGTGAGAAAGCCGGGCGCCGACCAGCCGCCCTCGGTGCGCGCGCTGATGATGCCTCGGCCGCGCATGCCGCCGACGATGAAGCCGGCACGCACGGTACTGGGGAATACCGCAATCGCCTCGGCCTTGCCGAGAATGGCGCGTGGTATCGCCTGGTCCTCGGCATTCATGATCTCGCCGAACACCGTGGCCGCCTCGCGCACGCGCCGCGCCTCTTCCGAGTCCTGCCGGGCGTCGGCAAAGCTCGACAGACCCATCACGGCGACCGCAGCAACGGCCGCGGCGACAACCCGTATTGTCGAGTTTACGGACTTACGAATTGACGAATTCATAACGCATTAGAAATACGCCTAATTCGTCAATCCGTAAATTCGTAAATTCGTAAATCGTAGGTTTCAGATGATCGCCGGAGCGCCGGTCCTGAAGTTGCCGCCCAGAATGGCGGTCGAGTCGGCGCCGAGCCAGCCGTCCAGCACCCTCGAGTACACAGCCCGGAAGTCGGTCTCGTACCGGACGTCGGCGCCGTTGTTTTCGAGCGTCGTGTTGGCGGGGTTCGGATCGAGGGACGCGGCGTTCCCGTAGATGCCGCCGCGCACCGCACCGCCGATGGCCATCATCACGCCGGCGGCGCCATGGTCGGTCCCCTGGCTGCCGTTCTCGCTGATCCGGCGGCCGAACTCGGAGAACTGCAGGATCAGCGTGTCGTTCAGCAACCCCTGGTTGCGCAGGTCGGTATAGAACGCCAGCAGCCCGTCGCCGAACGTGCCCATCAGGGTCGCGTACGGGCCGCCGCCGGTGTTCCCTTGTCCGGAGTGCGTGTCGAACCCGCCCGTCTGGGTCCAGAACACGCGCGTGCCGATGCCGCGGACGATCGACGCGGCCACCGTCCGCAGCGCCTGCGCGAACCCGTTGTTCGGGTACGTCGCGGTCGGCACGTAGCTGTTGACCGAGCCCACGCGGTCGAGTGTGGCGAACGCGCCGCCGACCGTCCCGTTGACGAACGACAGGTGCGGACGGTCGACCGGCACGTGCGACGCAATCCGCGTGGCCGTCAGTCGCTCGTTCTGCGCTTCGACACCGCTGTTCGGGCTCGCCAGGCTGTAGGCGCGCGCGTCGGGAATCGCCGGCACGGCGACCGTCCGGGCAACCAGCGCCCGCGGCGTCTCGCGCGTGGCGTTCCAGCCGGATAGCGGGTCGACCGGGCTCGGCAGCGCGTCGAGATACCGGCCGAGCCATCCGAGGCCGGCGGTGCTGTTTGGATTCGCGGTGCCCCAGATGTCGAGGCCCTGGAAGTGCGACCGGCTGGGGTTCGGATACCCGGTCCGCTGCACGATCGCGAGCCGCCCCTCGTTGAAGATCGTCTGCAGGCCCGTGAGCCGCGGGTGCAGGCCGAGCGCCTTCCTGCCCGCGTCGCTGCCGATCTGCAGCACCTGCCCGGCAGGAACCGCAATGGCCGGACGGCGGCTGAAATAGAACGGATCCAGATATGGAATGACCGTGTTGAGCGCGTCGTTGCCGCCACCCAGGTACACGACGACGAGATTGCGCGCGCGGGCGCCCTGCGCGACCGCGAGATCGCTCAGAAACGCCGGAGCGGCGAAGCTGACCGTGAACGCCGCCACGCCGTCTCTGAGGAACTCCCGTCGGGTGATCTGTGCCATCAGCGTCTCATACGAACTGGTACTCGGACGACCCAACGATCAGGCGCGTCACGCCGGCCGCCTTGGCATTGACCTGCGCGTCCGAGCCCGTCCACGGGGTGGCCGTGTTGACATAGGCCAACAGCTCCCGGTACGGGCCGAGCTCGAACGGCGCGGGCGACAGGCGCTCGAAGAGGAAGTAGTCGAGCATCTGATCGGGTGAGGTCCGCGCCGAGCCCAACGCGCGCGCGAGGTTGAATCGCTGGTTCGCCGCCAGCGTCGCGGCAAAGTTCATCCGCGCCAGCATCGCCCCGGTCGAAAACCACCCAGCGCCGAGCTCCCAGCCGGCGACATCGGGCGGCTCGAGGAGCGTCTGCCCCATGTTCGTGAGCGGGGTGCGCGCGGCATCCACCGAGAAGCCCGTCCACCCCACTTCGCGAATCGCGCGGACGACGAACTCGACCGGCCAGGCGTAGCGCGTGAACCAGACGTCCGGATCATTGAACCAGGGCGAACGCAGGATGTAGCGAAGGACCGGCTTCATCTCCGTGTTGTTGCGGAGGTACTCGTCCGTCACCGCCTCGACGAACGCCGGATCCGCCGGGTGCACTTCGCTGACGAAGAAGGCCCACAGCTTGCGCGCCAGGCGCCGGGCGGTTTCCGGATGACGCGCCAGCGCGGCGATGAAGTCGATGCCGTCCTGAATCCCCTCCGCCGCCGATCGTGCCGGAATCGTTCGGCCGCCGTCGGCATAAATCGGGAAGGTGAACGTTTTCGCCGACGTGTCGTGCTGGCCGGGGTTGTAGAGAAACTGGTAGTCCGTCTCGGGATCGTTGTTGCTGCCGTTCGGCGGGATGCGCTGCAGGTTCCAGCCCGTAAAGACGCGCGCCGCCGCGTACACGTCCTGTTCGGTGTAATTGCCGACGCCCCACGTGAACAGCTCCATGATCTCGCGCGCGAAGTTCTCCTGCGGCCGCGCGCGGAAGTTCGTCCGGCCGTCGAGCCAGACGATCATCGCGGCGTCGCTCGCGACGTCGATCAACAGGCTGCGGAAATTGCCCAGGGCGTACCGGCGGAACAGGTCGATCTGCGCCGACATCATTTTCGTGCCCTGGAGTCCGCCGGCGAAGCCCGCGACCTTCGAGTAGGCGGTCGCGAAGTGGTTGTGCCAGAAGAGCGCCATCTTCTCCTGGAGCGGCCGCTCGGAATGCACCATCCGAAACAGCCACCGCTGGCGCGCATCCTCGATGTTGGTATTCGGCGCGAACGCGCCGCCCCGCGTCGTCACGCTCACGTACTCGGGGCGCCCGATGTAGGTGTCGACGTCGTCCGGCTGCCGTTGGTACTCGATCAGGTACTCGACGACCGCCGACGTCGGAGACTCGGCGAAGCGAGCGAGGTCCGTGCGGCTCGGGCCGAATGCCGCCCGCCGAAGCAGATGTTCGACCTGCCAGTTCTCTCGCACCATGGGGATGGTTCGGGAAGAAGCCAATTGTATGCCGCGACTGCCGGCGCGAACACGGTGAAATTTCCGTGACGGCCGTCATGCGAAATCCGACGCACGGATTACAGTTCCGTGTCCGGGCGCTGGTACAATCGCACCGCTCGATGGCCCGCAAAAGAGCACGCGCCACTGCAAGGCGCCGCCATCCACGCCCGCGACGCGGAGCGATCCGCCGAGCGCGAGCCGTCGCCCCGCGCGTGCGCGTGCCTGCGCCCGCAGCCGGCGCGCGGCGGACCGCCCCCGCCGACAGCGGCCTCGCGCCGGGGATGCGGGCCATCAACAGCCACCTCGCCGTCGCCAACGTCGCCGCGTCGGTCGAATTCCTCGAACGCGCGTTCGGATTCACCCGCGGCGTCGCGCTCGCCGACACCGACGGACGGCTCCGCTACGCCGAGATGTGGCACCACGACTCGGTCGTGATGCTGATCCGCAAAGGCGACGGCACCGCGCCGACCAGCGGCGCCGCGGCGCTCTACACCTATGTGGACGACGTGGACCGCGCGCTCGCACGCGCGCGGGAGGCTGGCGCAGGAGTAGACGAGGCGCAAGACAAGCCGTGGGGCGACCGCGTGGCAGCCGTCACCGATCCCGACGGCTACAAATGGATGCTCGCGACGTTCAAGAAGCTGGCGCCGTTCGGCTAGCCGGCAGGTGGTCGTCGGCGGTAGCCGGCAGATAACGCTTGACCGCGGCCGGCGGTCGGAAAGAGACTCCACGCACCATGCGCAACAAGACGTTCTTCACCGTCACTCTTTTTGCCGGCATCGCATTCGCGATTGCCGTGAGCGCTCAGGACGGCGGACGCGGACGCGGTGGGGCGGCGCCGGCAGTGCCGACGCTCGCCACGGACAAAACGATGTTCTGGCCGGCGACCGACATCGAGGCGCGATGGGCCGAGAACGAGCGGCTGAAGCGGAACAACTCGCGCCTCTTCAACGGCCCCACCAACATCAGCGCAAACGTGCGGATCGTGGCCGGTGAGGACGAACCGCTCGTGCACGAAACCACGGCGGACCTCTGGCTTGTCACCGCAGGAACAGCGGTGGCGCGTACCGACGGGAAGCTTGCGGGCGGCTCGATCGCGAATGCCACCACGCGGCCGGTGAAGGCGGGTGATGTCCTCTACGTGCCCCCCGGTGTGCCGCACCATTTCACCGAGATGAAGGGCTTCCGGGCGTGGCTGATGCGCTTCGACACGCTGGGTCTGGTGCGAACCGGTCCGCCGCCGGCGCCGGAAGGGGCGGCGGCACGGGGTCGAGGGGCCGCGGGCGAACCCGGAGCCGGGCGCGGCGGCCGCGGCGCGGCGGCACCGCCCGTTCCCGACCTGGCGACCGACAAGACGATGTTCTGGACTGCCGCCGACATCGAGGCGCGGTGGGCGGAAGACGAAAAGCTGAAGCGGATTAATTCGCGGATTTTCAACGGACCCGCCAACATCAGCGCCAACGTCCGCATCGTCAATCCGGGCGACCCGCCGGCCACCCACGAGGGCACGGCCGACCTGTGGCTCGTGACCGCCGGCGAGGCCGTCGCGCGCACCGACGGCGAGATCGTTCAGGCGAATGGCGCGGGGACGATCCGCAACGGCATGGCACGGACCGTCCATGCCGGCGATCTCCTGTACGTGCCGCCGGGCGTGCCGCACCACTTCACCGACATGAAGGGCTTCCGGGCGTGGCTGATCCGGTATGACGTGGAAGGCTGGCGCTCTGGCCCGTAGCCGGTCGGTGGTAGCCGGTAGCTCTCTCTAGCCGGTAGCCGGTAGGTGGTAGCCGGTAGCAACTACAGGCTATCGGCCACCGGCTACAACCTAGCTGTCGTACGGCTGCATCGACTCGATGAGGCCGTTCAACATCTTGCCGATTGCCACGGTGAGAGCGGCCAGACGTTCGTAGTCCTGCGTCACGAGAAACCCGAGACGACGTGCGATTTCGAGCTGCACCTCCACCTCGCCTTGCGATCCGAGCGCGATGTCCAGGTAATGAAGGTAGGCCCGCTGTCGCTTCCGCCGCCGGCCTTCTCCGATGTTCGATGGGATCGACACGGCGGCACGTCGCAGCTGCGCGGTCAAACCAAAACGCTCGTCGAGTGGGAATTGCGACGTCACGCGATACACGTCTTCGACGAGTCCCATCGCCTGCTGCCACACCTTGAGATCGCGGAACGATCCGGTCTGCGTCATGCGACGAACCCTTGCACAACGCATGCACGCGCATTTTGGCCAGAACTCGAGCAGATGAAGCGACCGTACGACGAAATTGCACCGTCCATGTGGGAGGACGGTGGCAAATTCTGCCACCGGACTCAAGGCCACCGGCCACCGGCCACCGGCTACCACCTACCGGCTACCACCTACCGGCTACCACCTACCGGCTACCACCTACCGGCTACCGGCTACCGGCCAGCGCCGAGTAGCACTCTTCGTACATCGGCACCACACGCTCGACGCAGAAGTGCACCTGGACGCGGCGGCACGCAGCGGTCGCGACCTCCGTGTGGCGCTGCCCCTCGGTCAGCAGCATGATGGCGCTCGCCGCCATCTCGTCGAGCGCCTCGGGCGGATGCAGGTAGCCGCTGACCCCGTGCTCGATCACCTCGGGCAGCCCGCCGACGCGCGAGGCGACGACCGGCACCTCGCACGCCATCGCCTCGAGCGCGGCAAGGCCGAAGCTCTCCTGCGCCGACGGCAGCAGGAAGAGATCGCTGACCGACAGCAGCGGCACGACCTCTTCCTGCGCGCCGACCAGATGCAGGAGCGCGCTGATGCCGAGCTCGCGCGCCACGCGGTGCGCGGTGCCGACCTCGGGGCCGTCGCCGACGAGCAGCAGCCGCGACGGCACGGCCCGGCGGATGCGATCGAAGATGCGCAGCACCGCCTCGATGCGCTTGACCGGCCGGAAGTTCGAGACGTGCGTCACGATCTTCACGCGCGGGTCGTCGCCGGCAAGCCGACGGCGCAGGTCGGGGACGCTCTGCCGGCGGTGAATGGCGCAGTCGAGAAAGTTCGGGATGACCCTGATCTCACGCGTCACGCCGAGCTCGGCGTACGTCGCCGCACGAAGACTCTCCGAGACCGCGGTCACCAGATCCGACTGCTCGATCGAGAACGCGACGATGCGCGAGTACGAGGGGTCGTTGCCAACGAGCGTAATGTCGGTGCCGTGCAGCGTCGTGACGACGCGCGGCGCGGGGCCATTGCCGGTCGTGGCGAGCACCTGGCGCGACAGGAACGCAGCGGTCGCGTGCGGCACGGCATAGTGCGCGTGGATGATGTCGAGGTGGAACTCGCGCGCCACCTGCACGATCCGATTCGACAGCGAGAGCAGGTACTGCGGCTCGCGGAAGAGCGGGTAGGTCGGCGTCAGCACCTGGTGGAACGCGAGCCCGGCCTGGAACTCGCCGAGCCGGAACGGCGTCTCCGTGCTGATGAAATGCACCTGATGGCCGCGGCGGGCGAGCGCCTTGCCCAGCTCGGTCGCGACGACGCCGCTCCCGCCGAC
>JACPCS010000126.1 GCA_016184455.1 Acidobacteriota bacterium | reverse complement strand
GCTCGTACACAGAAGCTCGAGAGGCCGCCGGGCGTGATCATCCTCAGCATGCATGCCGACGAGTCCTACATCATTCGGGCCCTCGCGGCGGGTGCCCGCGCCTACCTGCTCAAGAGCGCGACCGACGAGGACCTTCTCCCGGCTGTGCGTGCCGTCGCCTCAGGGAAACCGTTCTTCAGTCCAGCCGTGACGGCCGTACTCGTCGAAGACTACGTCCGGCGACTGCAGGCGCGAGGCCTGACGGATTCCTTTGACTTACTGACCGACCGGGAGAAAGAAGTCCTCCAGTTGCTCGCCGAAGGACGCTCCAACAAGGAGGTGGCCACCCAGCTCAACGTGGGGCTCTCGACCGTCGAGACCCATCGGGCGAATCTGATGCAGAAACTCAATCTGCACAGCACGGCCGAGATCGTGCTCTATGCGGTTCGGAAGGGCATTATCGCGTAGCGGCCAGCGGACGTGTGCATCCGTTCGGCGGCGACATGCGTTGTGCGTCGGCGCGTCGCACAAGTTCCTCATATGCAGAGGGGAGATTGTGCTTCCTGAGAACGCAGACGAGTAACCGAGGGGGCGCGTCTGATGCGTCTGGGCGGTTGCAATCGTGCAGTAAATCCCGACTGACAATGCTGTTCAAGGAAGATCATCAGGCTCGAGAGGGTGGTGCTGGCCGACGGCAAAGAGATGCGCCTGTACGGCCGCCAGGCCGCAGCCCAATCTTCAGGCGTACGCGAACAGCGGCGGGAACAGCACGACAACGAGCGCGGCCCAGATCGAATACACCGGCAGGTACGTGGTCTGCCACGCCTCGAGCGCGCGAAACTGTTTACCCACGCGTAGAAACGCGGCGTAGAGCCATGCCGACCATGCAAGGTTGACCAGCAGGATCAGGTTCTCCCCGAGCGCCGCGACACGGTTCGGCGTGAAGCCGAACTCCGAGATGCGTGAGGCGATGGCGGCAAGCGCCACGGCGTCGACGACGAGGGCGCTCATGATGAGCAGCAGCTGCAGGCCGTCAAACAGGTTCGGCGGCGCCTCCGGATCGCGCGCCGACGCGGAATAGAGCACCAGGCCCACCACCAGTACCAGCAGCAGGTCGAACGCAATGAGCACGTTGCGCTGGATGTCGATCGGGCGGCCAGTCCAGGCCATCGTCGCCAGGAACACCAGCAGGACGATGGTGAAGAGCGGCGTGAACAGGCGCGTGAGCACGGGCGCCATGTTCTCGATGACGCTCTGCTTCGCCTCGACCAGCCACGAGCCGACGATGACCGCGCCCATCGCGCCGCAGGGGATCAGCCAATCCTCGGCGATCCACTCCGGTTTCAAACCGATGGCAGCAAACATCATCATCGTGAACGCCGTGAGCACGCCGCCGCCAAGCGCGATGAGCACGTAGTAGATGAACAGCTCGCCCGAGAAGCGCACGAAGTCCATGCGCCCGCCGCCCTCGAACCAGCGGCCGCCCGCGCAGGCGATGCCGACGACCAGCCACAGCGCGATCGGCAGGTGCAGCGCACTCAGCGCCTCGGTGTCGCTGCCGCGAGTGAACGGAACGGTGTTCACGACCGCGACGGCGGCGATCAACGGCACCGCCAGCCATATGCAGTGGCGCAGATCCATCCCGCGCTTCCAGACGAAGTACCCCGTGAGGAACGGCAGTACGAAGAAGCTCGCGTTGCGCGCATAGAACGGCTGGTCGGCGTCGTCGCCAAGCTGCAGGCCGAAGAGCGCGGGAATCTTGATCGCGAGCGCCGCGGACGCAGCCAGGGCACACACGACGAGCGTTTCGGTATGGGTGACCGTTTCGCGTGCTGCGTCGCCGTCGGGAGCGATGACGAGCTGCTTCCACAACCGCTCGGAGTGTTCGCGCGCGAACTCGCGCGAGAGGGCGTCCAGGCTGCCCATGCGCTTGACGGCGACCAGGAACGCCTCATCCTCCACCAGCCCCGCCTGAGTGAGGGCACCCAGCTGGTCGCGCAGATGCGCTTCGAGCTCTTCGACGTCAGGCCCGTTGATGGCGCGGCGCCGGCGCAGGTAAGCGCGCCACTGGCCGATCTGCTCTTCGAGCGGCGCGTGGTCGCGTCCGGCGCTCATGTGGGGCAGGCCTTCATCCAGATGCGGTGCAGCGCCTGGTCGACGGTCTGCCACCGTTTCCGCTCGGCCTCGAGCTCCCTGCGGCCTTCTGTCGTCAGGTGGTAGTACTTCCGGCGGCGGCCGCTCTCCGACGATCCCCACTTCGACGCGACGAGGCCATGACGCTCCAGCCGGTGCAGCACCGGATACAGCATGCCGTCGGTCCAGTTGAGATGCCCGCCGGACAGTTCGCTGACGCGCTTGATGATGGCGTAGCCGTAGCTCTCACCCTCGGCGAGGATGGCGAGCACGAGCGGCGTCGCCGAGGCGGCGACGAGATCTTTCCGGAGGTCCATACCTAGGAGCCTTATACATTGGACTTCTAGGTATGGTCAAGTCCACGTGTGCGGCAATCGGAAGTGGGGCGCACGCGGTGAGCCAGCCACCTCCTCCTTCGTTCAGTTGCGACTCCTGACGCCGCGCTCAGGGCAGTCGGGTCTTCAGGTACTTCATCTGCTCTTCGGGAATCGGCGGCACCGGCACGATGTTGTCCGGACCCTTCTGCACGTACGAGTCCGGGGTGCCCATGATCGCGACGTCGAGCAGCGACCTCGAGAACACCTGGTGCTTGTTGAACTTCAGCCCGCCGAACGCGTTGATCTCGAACTCACCGTTGAACTCGAAATGGCCGTTCCCGAGCGGATCGTACGACCCTTCGTAGACGTAGACGATCGGCCACGCCCGGGGATCGGTGTTGGGCAGCGGGATGCGATCGGCCTTGGTGATGGTCAGGTTGCACGATGACTTGGACCATTCCGTGGAGTTGGCCAGATCGCGCCGGATGATCGCGGTGCCGATCTCGCCGTAGGGGTTGCCTTCCCACTCGACGATCACGGTCGCTTCGGCGGTGCCCACGCGGATGCCCCCGATGTAGAACAGCGGCCGCGAATACGGCTGCTTGGCCACCTGCGCGCCCTTCATTTGTACGCGCGCTTCGGTGGTGAGCAGGCGCTGAGCCTTGTCATACGACAGCGTGAAGGCGCCCTGGGAGGCGGAGACCTGCGCCTGCACGATCGCAGCGGCGCCAAGCCCGATCTGCGCCGCGTCGGCGAGGCCGATCGCGGCGACGGCGGCCGCCGGATTCTGCGCGAGCGAGTACGTGGCCTGCTCGGCGACGACCCAGCTCGGACTGTGGAACTTGTACGACGACACGACGGCGGCCCCGCTCAGGCTGGCTGCAACGGACGGTGCGGGCGCGCCAAGCACGTCGGAGGGCACGACCGTGGTCACCAGACTGCTGGGCGTGCTCTGCGCGGCCGTCAGGTTGTCGGAGGTGATCGTCAGGCTTCGCTGCCCCTGGATGACGGGTTCGCTCTGGCGGACGAAGTCCAGCTTGCCCACGTCGATGCTGCCGGCAAGCTTCGACCCGACGATCGGAATCGCGCCGACGAGGCCGCGGATCGTGTCGTTCATCAGGTTCACCGTCGCAATGTAGGCGCCGGTGACGGCCCGTTCGAACGACTGGCCCTCTTTCCAGTTCTTCCAGAAGAAGAACGTCGTGGGCTCCGGCAGGTAGTTGTTCTCCCGGGAGCCGGCCGATACGCGTGCGCCGGCGTCGATCCACGCCTTGTTCAGCGTCGAGGCCTGACAGTTCATCATGTACACCGACCGGATGTTGAGCGGCTGTCCCAGCTCCGTCCTGATGTTCCTGATCTTCTGTCCGGTGATGCCGCCGCGGACGGAGATCGAGTCCTTGCCGCCGTGGGTCAGGATGACGAGGTCGATGATCTTCCCCTGCCGCGACTGGGCGATCAGCGTGCGCTTCAAGTCGTCGTACGACGCGGTGCCGTCGCGCAGCACGATGACGTCGCCGAACAGGTCGGGCTTCGCGGCGGAGTAGCGGTTGATCGACAGCTCCGCATCCTCGAGAAGCTTGTCGGTCACGCTCCTGATCTTGTCTTCGATGAAGGTCTCGAGCTCCCGGCGCTGTGCATCGCTGAGCACGTCGATCCCGGGGATGTGCTTGACGAGCTTCTGAACCCCGAGGTCGATCCCGCCGTTCTCGATGAGGACGACGAGCAGTCGGTCCTGAGCGGCCATTGGCCGGACCCAGCCGCGCGACTGGGCCGAGGCGTACCCCGGCACCGTGGCGGCAGGGCCGGTCCGGGCCATTCCCCGGCTGCGCGCGTGCAGTGCCCCCGGTGCAGCCGCGTATTTGAGGTACTCGCTCATCCGCGCAAATCGGTTTTCGCTCACGGCTTGTCTCCATATGGAAATTGACTGAGCACGTCCGCCCGGATCTTCTCGACGATGGCCGGAAAGTCGGCGGACGTAATCTGAGTGCTCGAGGGATTCGGCAGGAATCTCGCGGGGATGACCGAGGTATCGACGTCGACCTTGAGCGTGTAATAGAAGTTCAGCGACGTCCCGTGCCCGTCCTTCTCCGGCACGGGCCACCTGGCCGGCTGCGCGAGCGCCCCGCAGACGTTGGCGCCCGGCACGAGGACCGGCCTGACCTCTTTGAAGGCACCGAGATGACGTTTCCGGATGAAGTCAGGCGGCAACGTCAGGGTCTTCGTGCTGTCCCACCATCCCGGCCCGGCGGGATTCTTGTGAACGTCGACGACATCCATCGCGGCCTGCGTGTCCGCAGCGGCCACGGCACCGAGCAGTGCCAGGGCTGAGGGGACCGCCGACCCCATTCGCTTGTTGTAGTCGGCGAGATCGAAGTTCCCCAGCGACATCTGGCTCAACACCTGCGCGGCTATCAACGTGCCCGTGAGATTCGAGTAGAGGTCCTCCGGCGAGAACGCGCTGTACCGTTCGTCAGCGTCGCACCACGACCAGATCTCGTGCCACAGCCCCAGCTCGTACGCGATGCGCTGTGCGAGCGGAATCTCGATGGCGGGACCCGATTTCACGTTCTGCGCGTGGAAGTGCACGTTGATGGTCCCGCCCTCCCTCTGGTTCTGATACAGATAGACGCCGCCGCGGGGTAGCATCTGGTGAGCCTGTACCGCCAGGTAGGCGGTGCGGTCGGCCATGTCGCGCACGTGGCCGACGTCGATGAAGCCGCCTTTGCACGTATACAGAATGCCGTTCGTCTCTCCGGTCCAGAACCAGTTCTCGTAGTCGTGGAATTTCAGACCGTTCACCTCCACGATCCCGCCCGCGCCCGCTCCGTGGATGAGCGGCACCATGGCCGCTTTTTGCAGGTTCGGTTGACCGAAGACACAGCAGAAGCGAGTGTTCGGCTTGGGAAGCGGCTGCGGCGGCGCCGGCGCAGGGGCCCCGGTGGTCGGAGTCTGGAGGGCTGTGCCGAGCGGCTCGGTCCGTGCCTCCGCCGCTGAGACAGCTGGCGCGGCCGGTGAGCCCGCAATGGCGACGCCGGTCTTCTGCACGTATCCGCTTCGGATCGCATCCAGGTCGCGGATGAAATCGGCGCTGTCAACCGGAGGCACAGCGGGCGGCGCGCTGGCGGCACCGCTCCCGTTGCCGGTCTTCTTCTTCGCCTTTGCGGCCTTCCGCTCCAGTTCGGAGAAGGCATCGAAATCCGCGAACCGGTTCTCGAGCTCGATCGTGCCCAGGTTGTAGGCGTTCGCGTACTGGAGGCTCTGCGCAATGCGGTCGAAAATCGCCGTCTCGTTCTTTGCGTCCGGCGCGGGAGAGGAAGGAGGGGGCGCGCTGCTCTCTCTCTTGTCGACGGTCGTCTTGCTCACCGGATCGAACACTTTCTGGCCGGCGAGGATCGACTGCAGATCAGCCGCGAAATCGTCATCGGACGTGGCCGTGGCCGGCTGTGCGGCGGCAGGAACGGACGCCGGCGCGGGCAGGGACATGGCGGCGGGTCGCGAGGGGCTCGCAGGCGCAGCCGCCACTGACGGCGCCGCGGCCGTCGCCGTGCCTGCGACGACGTCTTTCACCGGGTCGATGATCTCCACCTGATATTCGGCGGCGATGTCGGGGAGCTCGGGCGAGGGCTGAACCGCCTGCTGGAGGGACAGCGCTCCGGGCCGCGGCCGGCCCTTCCGCTGCGGGATCGTCTCGCCATCGTCGCACCGATATGTCAGGACCGCCGAGGTCGGCGTCTTCCCGCGCGGCGGCTTCGCGGCCGGACGGATGCCGTAAGAGCCCGCGAGCAAATCCTCGGCGTGACGCGTGTCGCCGGTCTCCGTCCCGCCACGGAGTCCGTAGCGGTGCCGGATCAGGTCGTCGAACGAGGCGGTGATCTTCTTCTTCATGACGGCCACGTCAGGCTTTCACGTTCATCCTGATGACGGCGAACGGATCGAAAGTGAGGATGAGCTCGTTCTGGCGGCCGAAGCGGTGTTCCGGCGTGAGCTGAATCCTCAGCTCCCTGTCGCTGCTCGACATCACCTCGGCGAGCGTCTGGTTGACGACCGCCACCGGCTGGAAGGCGGGATCGACCGCGAGCCGCTCGCCCCGGACGACCAGGTACGGCGCGTCCTGGCTGTCGCGCGAAAGGCTGACCGCCTCGACCTTCGGCGGCCGCTGGCCCCGCCTCGACTTCTGGATCTGATTGGCCAGCGCCCGGTAGTCGATCTCGGAATCCGAGACCTTCTGGAGGTCGATGTCCTTGCGCTCGATCTCCTTGAGGTCCTCGACCGAGTTGACCCCCAGCTTCCGCAGGCGCTTTCGCGTGCTCTTGTCGATCCCGATCTCGTCGATGTTGATATCGTGCTTCGCCCCGGGCACCTTCGTCGTTGCGCGCACCTGCTGGTCGGTGATCGAGCCGAGCTGAATCGTGACCTTCGACGCGCCCTGCTGACCGGGCTGCGCGGTGACGAACCTCACCTGGTCGCCGTCGTAGGACGGGAAGATCTGCAGGTCGAGCGCGAGCTCCTTCACCGTGTACGTGAGGGGCTTGTTGATCGCCTTCACCGCGAGCGTCTCGCGGGTCTTGTCGAGCTCGACGACGAGCGAGTCGACGAGCTCCTCGAGCTGCCACGCGGTGTTCTCAGTCGGCATCGTCGTGGTGCGGCACGTCGGCCGTGAATCTCAGCGCGTGAAACGTCGGCCGGAATGACGTATCGACGTCGTACAGCGGCGGTGTGGAGCCGATCCGGAGCGCCCCGCTCTCGTCGCGGACGACGTCGAGCTCGATGGGCAGGTGCAGCTCGCAGGCGTAGATATACGAGCGGACCCCCGCCTCCTCGTCGACGACCTCGGGGCGGAACGACACGAGCCGCTCGATGATCCGTGCGAACGGCATGAATGCCTCATCGATCATGGCGGCGCTCCGCGGGCTGGCGGGTGGTATCGGACGTCACGATGGGCGTGAGCATGACCTTGTCCGAGAACTCCACGCTGAAGCCCTCGAAGCTGTACTCCGGCTCATCGCGCCCGATCGCGCCCGCTTCGTCGGCACTCTCGTCGTCGTGTTCGGTGAGTGGTATGGCCAGCATGCCTAACTCCGCTCTGACTTCAATCCGATGACGCGCGCAGCGACAGGCAGCGGGAACCTGACGTTCTCGTCCGCGATCGCGAGCACCTGGCCGGTGTCATCGACACGCTGCACCGCGCTGAGCGTGACGTCGAACAGCTTGAACACCGGAATCACCCAGACCATTCCGCGCTCGCCGGCCCGCCCTCTGAGCTTGACGTTGTAGACGAATTCACCGGCGTTGCTCGTGGCGAACTGGGGCGTGGCGAGCGCGTCCAGCCGGTCCGCCTCCAGAGGCTGTGCGTCCCACAGCGGCAGCAGCTTGTTCAGCTCGCTCATGCTCAACTCGATGCCGGCCTTCATGCGCCCTTCGATCGTCTCCGTCAGGCTGTCGGGGTCGGGCTTCCCGCGCGCGACCCGCGTCTGCATCAGCCCGTTCGCGTCGTGGTCGGGAGACAGCAGCACGGTGTACCGGGCATCGACGTTGAGCTCCCAGAGGTATCTCTTGCCCTCGCGCGCGGCGCCGGCGCCGAGCGTCGGCGCCTCCCACACCTTGTTCCAGAACGGCTTGAAGCGCGTCATATCCGTCAGTTCCCGTTCGCCGGTTCCCTCGCCCTGATCGACCAGGAAGTACCGGTTGACGAGCACGATCTCCGTGGAGCCGAGCGCCGTGTATCGTCGTCCCTGTGCCGTGCTCCAGCGCAGTTCGGCGACGACGGCGATCCGGCGGTTCACAGGCAGCCGCGCGATCTCGTCCTGCGCGAGCGCGAGGTCGATGACCGCGTTGGCGGCAACGTTCGTCGGCCGGAGCGTCTTCCGAAACCACACCGTCTGGTCGGAGTCGTCCTTGAAGACGACTGTGAGCGCCGCCTTTGGCAGCGGCCGGCGTGGCGCGGGATCGCCGACGGTGAACCGGACGCGCAGTCGAAGCGGCTGATTCCTGGAAAAGAGGAGGGTCGGCCTGCCGTTCCAGCGGACAGGATCGGCCGTCGCAAACGACAGCACAGCCCTGCTGCTCGGCGCGTAGGCCGAGGACGCGACTGCGAGGCTTTGCGGGGCTGCCGCGGGTGCCGGCGATTCCGTGTGCTGCGCCGGTCCGGCCTGCTGCAGCAGCTGAATGAGCTGCGTCAGGTCGGGGGCGCTGCCGGACTGCCCGGCCGGCGCCTGGCGCTGCGCGTCGGCGAGACGCTCCAGGAGCAGCCGACGATTGAGATCCGACATCAGGTCCGTGATGAGCTTGTTGTTCGCCTGCTTGAGCTGGACGCGCTTCTGGTTGGCCGAGTTCATCAGGTCGGGCAGGATCTGGACCAGCGGCCCGATCGCCGCCGCGATCAGCGCATCGTCAACCCCGAACACGAAGGGACGGGACCACCCGCCGCGTCGCACGTCGGCGAACCGGTTCGTCAGCGGATCGGCGGGCGGGAGCGCGATGCTGGCGGTCTGCGACGTCACCGCCTGCAGCCCGCCGGTCACCATCTTCAACAGCAGCGCCACCAGATCGTCCTGCAGCGCAGCGGCAGCGCCCGCCGGCGCGGGTGTTCCATTGGACGGCGTCTTCTGCCCTCCAGCGAGGAGCTTCAGCACCGCCGGCGCAGCGACCTTGACCACCTGGCCGAGCAGCTCGCCCCAGGACGCCGTGCGCGCGTACACGTCGGCACCGGTGCGGCAGGGAATCGCGCGTGGTTCGTTGAACGCGTTTGTCATGTTCATCGCAGCGGACAGCGAGAGCGCCGGAATGTTCGCCTCGTCGAGCGTGTGGAGGCCGCCGTCCGCGGGAACCTCGAGCACGCGCGAGAAGGCTGGAGACCGCCCGTCCGGCGTTTTGAAACTGAACAACTGCACATAACCATGACCGTCGGCGAGCCGGCCCACCGGCAGCGCGATCTCCTTCGAGCTGTTCAGCAGCTCGCCACCCACCTCGTTGGTCGCCACCGGGGTGGCGAACACCACCTCGTCCACCCAGTCGATCGTGTTCGCACGCCTGACGCGCGTGCCGATCTTGAGCCGGTAGTACCTGTTCGTTCCCGTGTCGATTCGAAACCGGACGTTCTCGTTCTCGAATGCAACCAGCTCAAGAATCGCTAACGCCATGGCGGTTCATGGCTACCGCGCCGGCGCTGCGATCTGCCCCGCCGCGGGCGCGCCGGGCTTCAGTGCCGCGACGCCGCCGTCGGCGTACATGTTCGCGAAGTTATCCAGTTTGAAGTAGTCGGTCTTGAACTTGATGTTCACCTTGCCCTTGAGGAGCGCCGACAGCTCGTCGGCGGCCTTCTTCTCCGACGTGTTCACCTGGATGTTCGTGTTCGTCATCTCGAAGCTGCCGCTCGGCCCGCCGAACAGGCCCCCGAGCGGCGACTCGTATTCGGCCGACACGCTCGTCACGTTGATGTTCTGATCCTCGTGGCGCGCCTTGCTCTCGCGGCTGGCCTTCACGCTGAACTCGACGCCCGCCTCGATTTCGCCCTTTTCGACGACCAGCCGCGTGACGCCCATCAGCAGCACTTCGCGCAGGGCCGCGCGGTGCTCCTTGGCCATGTTGATCTTCGCTTCGAGGATGGCGCGTTTGACCTCGGCGTCCTCCGGGTCGACCTTGTCGCCTTCGGGCGTTGTCAGCGCCAGCTTCTGCGATCCGTCCGCCTGCCGCTCGCTGATGACGTTGAACTTGTCGCCCTTCGTCTCCGCGACCTTGGCGAGGGCGTCGTCGTCCTTCACTTTCTTGATGAAGTCGGCCGTCGACTTCGTCGCCTCCTTCATGAGCTTGATGTAACTGTCGGTCTGCTGCTTCATCACCTTGAGGTTGGCGTCGAACACCGCCTTCAGGAGGTCGGCGACGAACTTCGGAAAGTCGACGGAGTCGACCAGCTCCTTGAACGCGCGCGTGTCGCCGCCGAACCCCGGGTCGTAGCCCTTGTAGCCCATCTCCTTGCCGGAGTCGGTGGCCATCATCTTCGACACGGGCTTCAGGCCCATCCTGTCGAGCTGCTGGTCCATGTACTCCTGCACCAGCGACAGGTAGATCGACTTCTGCTCGGTCACCGGCATCGACTGGAAGACGACGCTTCCCCCGAGAACGTCGCGGGCCTTGGCGCGAGCGAGATCCTTGATCTGCGGTTCGCCGGGAATCAGTTGTGCGTGGTCACTCATAAGTCTTCTTTCCCGCGCTGGAGGTTAGAAGTCCCACTCGTCCTGACCGCCGGCGGCAGCGGTCGCAGCCGGCGGCGGCATCTCCTGGTCATCCGCCGCAGCCCCGTTGACCGCCGCCTGTTCGTCGTCCTCGTCGGTCGATTTCAGGTCGTCGGTCAATGCTTCCTGCAGGATGCTCTGTGTGGTGATGAACGCATCCACATCGCTGATGAACGCCGAGAAATGCTGGTTGCTCTCGAAGGTGGCGGGGTCGTACTCGGCGATGGAGCGGATGATCTTGTGTCCGAGCCTGGCCTTGTTATAGAGAACCGTCGCCTTCGGACGAGCGTGCTTCATGCCCATGTGCAGCGCTTCGACGACGCGCCACCACGTGCCGCCGCCGGGCGCCACGTGCTTCCGGACCTCCGAGTGCATGAAGATGCGCTTGATGACGAAGTCGAGCTCGGCGTAGATCAGCGGCGAGATCACCGTCGCCATGCCCGTGCAGTGCGTCGACAGGTTGTACTGCAGGTCCTCGACGGCCTGCATCACGTTCTGCTTCGAGACGAAGCTGTGCGGATTCGGGCTGAGCTGGGCGCGCTCGAGGTAGCGCGCCGATTCCAGCATCAGCACCTTCCAGAGCCGCGAGAACTCCCGGTTCACGATCACGTCGTCGGTGACCGCGCCGCCGCCGGAGTTGAACACCTGGCGGTAGAACATGTCGCGCTCCGCCGGGCGCGTGCGATCCACCGTCTTCTTCGTCTCGAGGTCGATGAACTCGCCGCTGAAGACGTACATCTGCAGGTCGTCGCGCAGGCGGGGGTCCTGGATCTCGATCTGGCCGCGGATCAGATACTTGTGGGTGAAGTAGTTGACGACATCGAACACGTCGAGCTCGTCGCCGACCACCATGGAGTAATAGAGCTGGGCGGCGCACTTCACGGCCGACTGGCTCACCTGAATGAGCGAGCGGTCGTCCTCGAAGTAGTGGACGTCGAAATCGCGTTCCGCCCGTTCGAGGTCGACGTCCCCATCCGACGGCTCCTCCACAACGGCGGTCGCTTCCTCGATCTGGGAGATGAAGAGCGGGATGAAGTACTTGGCGTTCGCGTCGGTGATCTTCACCGGCGATGCCTTGACGTACTTGACCAGCTCGCGGCGCAACGCGTCGGAGAGGTCCAGCTTGAGCTCCTTCGCGACGTCGTCGATGTACTTCAGCTCCTCCTTGTTGGAGATGAACTGCCGGATCACCGCGCGTGCCGACTTCTCGAAGGCCCCGGCCGACAACGGCAAGCCGGCCTTCTTCAGCGTGGCGACGACGGCGCTTCCGTCATCATCGGCATCCGGCACCTCGAGGTGCTCGCGATCGATCAGCTCGCGCGCGGCGGTGACGACCGCGTAGTCCACGACCGATCTCACGCCATCCGAATGCCGGAGGACGTAGTTCACGAGCCCTTCGATCGAGCGCGTCCCGGCGTCCTTGCGCTGGGAGTAGGCATCCGCGACCAGGTAGTCGATGATCGCCGGATAGCCTTCCAGAACCGCTCTGACGTTGGCGTCGAGCGTGGCCCGCTCCACCTCGAGGTGATGGGGGAACGCATACCGCAGGAGCGACAGCGGCGTCGTCTGATGGATGTAGTCGGACAGCGTCTTCGCGTCGACTGCCGTGGTCGAGAAGTGGTGAGCCAGGCTCTTGTCATCCCACTTGCCAGGCTCCTTCCGCGGCGTGAGCGGCTTCGCCAGGACGGCCTTGACGTCGTCTTCCTTGACGCCGGCCGCGAAGATCGCTTTCCCGAGGAGCGTATTGAGCTCCTCGAGGCATTTCCTCGCGGTCGCGTCGACATCGGGCACGGCGCCGATCGTCGTGCTCGATCTCCGCATCCTCCAGCCAGCACCGCTGTCCGTCATCGTCGTTGCCATTCGAGTACCTCTGTCTACGCCAGCTCGTAAGCCAGCAGCTTGAATGCGTCGGCCATGTTGACGAGACCGTAGCCGGCGTGCTCGTTGCGCAGCCGATGGTCCACTTTGTCCGAGGTGTGTCTCAGCACGTGCCGGATGTCGCCGTTCGTCAGGCGGCGCCCGAGCTGCGCCGCGTAGGACTTCATCAGCCCGACCATGCCGCACACGAACGGCGCCGCCTGAGACGTGCCGGACGCGAACGCGTAGGTGTTGCGCGCGAACGCGCTGTAGATGTTCACGCCCGGCGCGACGACGCTGATGTTCGCGCCAAACGACGTGAACGACGCGACCGACCCGGAGTGATCCACGGCGCCGACGGCAATCACGCCGGGAAGCGCGCCCGGGTAGTAGCGTTCTGCCGTCCCGTCGTTGCCGCTCGCCGCCACGACGGTCACGTTCTTGTCGAGCGCGTAGCGAATGACGTCCGCATGGGGCAGCCCGCCGCCAAGATGTTTGATGCCGAGACTCATGTTGATGACGTCGGCGCCGTTGTCGACCGCCCACTTGATGCCGGCGTTGATGTTGTCGACGATGCCCGCGCCCACCAGTCGGGTGCCGCTCTTCATCGTCGCCAGCACGCGGACCGCCATCAGGCCGCATCCCGGCGCCACCCCCTCGTCCATCTGCAGCCCACGGCCCGCCACGATGCCCGCCACGTGAGTGCCATGGCCCACTTCGTCCTCGGGCACGTCGTCGTATCCCGAGAAGTCGCCGATGAACTCCGACGTGTTCAGGCCTTCGAGATCGACGAAGTCGGCTCTCTGAACAGCCTTGCCGCTCAGCTCCTTGTGCGCCAGGTTGAGGCCCGTATCGAGCACGGCAATCCGCACGGTCGAGACGCCTTTGGTGAGCGCCTGGGCATATCGCAGGTGAATCAGGTCAGCCGGCGTTCTGCCCGGGAAGGAGGCCTGCGCCGAAACGGCGGGAGCGGGCAGATCCGCCGCGCCGACGACGAGGCCGCGCGCATCTTCCACAGAGGGAATCAGCTTGATCCGCTCGACGAGGTCATCGGGAAGGGAGTAGTCGTGCTGGAGGATCATCCGGTACGTCCGGTTCAATCCTTCGCGCCGCTCCTCTGCAGTCCAGGCGGCCTGCGCGGGCTTGTACTCCTTCGTCAGCCACACCGTGAGCCCGAGGCTGCTCAGGAGGCGGTCCACGTCTGGAGTGACGCTCTCCCTGATCGCCGACTTGTCGGTGATGAAGTCGAGCCAGTTCGGCACGTTCGTGTCGTCGGCCAGCTGCGTGTGCAGCTTGAGCACGATGTGCTGTTTCACGGCGTGTCCTTCGGTGGCCCGGCGGGCGATGTCCCGACCGCGGCGTCGGCCGCCGGCAGGTCCTGACCGATGATCGAGCGGGCGAGCAGTCCGAGCAGTTCGCGCGCATACGCGGGCGTCGTCACGATTCTCGTGTGCACCGTCGGCTGGCCCCCTCGCCCGTAGAACTGTCCGAAGTCGATCACGAGCTCGTGCGCGTTCACGCCGATGTCGAAGTAGTTCGCATACTTGCCGTCAGGTTCCGACATCGCGTGGAGCCCCTTCTCCTTCACGGCCATATCGGCGTCATGCGAGCGCACGTCGGTGTGCAAGAAGCGGGACGGCGGCGAGGAGAGCAGGTGCGGCGCGTGGAACTCGAATGGAACGAGATGGTTGCGAACGAGAGGCGGGTTCGGCGGAGATCGAAGGCGGCCGCATGTGACAGTCAGACTGTCGCAACCGCACGCAGAGGGCGTTACACCTCCGAGACGGTGTTACAGTTTGCCGCCGTTGACGACCTTGTACTTCGCAAGCTTTCGGTACAAGGTCATGCGGGACCAGTTGAGACGATTGGCCGCCTCGCTCTTGTTCCACTGCGTCTCGGCAAGGACCGAGAGCAGCCGCTCGCGGTCGTCGATCCATGGTTTGTCGAGCGGCGCCGGCAGCTGCCGGCGAAAGTGCGCCGGCAGGTCTGCCCATGAGAGCCAGCGTGAGCGGGAGTTCACGAACGTCGCCTCGACGAGATTCTTGAGCTCACGCACATTGCCGGGCCACGCGTGACGCACCAGCTGTTTCATCGTGCTGCGCGAGAACTCCTGCTGCCGCTTGTACTTGCCGCTGCACTCGCGCACGAAATGATCGACCAGGAGGGGAATGTCGTCCGGACGTTCGCGGAGCGCGGGAAGCCGGATGTGCGCGACGCTCAGCCTGAAGAACAAGTCCGAACGGAACCGCTGTTCGGCCGTCGCCACTTCGAGGTCGGCGTTGGTGGCGGCGACGAACCGGACATCGGATACCACAGGCGTGCGGCCGCCGAGCCTGTACACCGGCTTCGATTCGAAGGCGCGCAGGACCTTGGCCTGGGCGACCGGACTCATGTCGCCAACTTCGTCCAGGAAGAGCGTGCCGCCGTGCGCCTGCTGCAGTTTGCCGTCATACGCCGTCGCGGCGCCGGTGAATGCCCCCTTTTCGTATCCGAACAGCTCGCTCTCGAGAAGCGTCTCGGGAATCGCCGCGCAGTTCATGCTGACGAACGGCCGTGACGCCCGCCGGCTCATCGAGTGAATGAACCCGGCGGCCAGCTCCTTGCCGGTGCCGGTTTCGCCGACCAGCAGCACGTTGCAGTCGCTGAGCGCGGCCTGCCGCACCTGGCGTCGAACCTCCTGGATGGCGCGGCTCTCGCCCACGAGCGCGCGCCCGAGCTCGTCGCTCCCGGCCGCCACCGGAGCCAGCTGCCGGACGCGTTCGAGAAACGACTGGCGCTCCTCGGGCCACCGGAAGTAGTCGGCGACGCCGCACCGGAGCGCCCGCACCGCCCGTGCCTCCGATTCATCGAGCGCGAGCAGCAGAATCGGAACGTTCGATGCCGTCGCGGCCGGGCACGCCAGGATGATGTCCACGTCGTCTACGACGATCAGCGCGGGATCGAGGGCCTGAAGGACTTTGGAGAATTCCCGGAGCGACGCCGTGGACACGGCTTTGTAGCCGGTCGCGTTGAGGATCGTACAAAGGGCCGCCGCCGAGGCCGTGTTCCGGCCGTTCAGGAGGATTGCGGGCGAAGCCGCCATAGACCATGCGGATCAACGTCCGGGAGGGAGGAATCGAACGGCTGTTCGGATTGAGGCTTCAGTGCGTTAATCCGGCAAGGGGTGCCCTCACAGGATGACGCCCATCGTGCTGGACGGCGGGGGGAACATGACCAAGTACTACGTCACCAGGAATGCCCAGTTGAACGGCGACCACGAGGTGCATCACGAATTCTGTGCCTGGCTGCCTCTGGCGCAGCACCTTCAGTACCTCGGGTTCTTCGCCGATTGCGCAAGCGCCGTACGCGAGGCGCGGAAGCACTTCAGCCAGAGCAACGGCTGCGCCTTCTGCGCCTCGGAGTGCCACACGCGCTAGGCGGCGGGCCGTTCAACGGACTGGAAACATCTTCGCGGCCGTGTACGCCGGCGCGGCCTCCCGCGATGCGAGGTAGTCGAGCAGCGCCCGCGCGGCCTTCGCGTCTTTCACACCGGTCGACAGGAACCCGGTGATGTCGACCGGCGTGGCCGCTTCAGGCGGCAGCGCGCCGACGACCTCAAGCCCCGGATTGCGCATGTCGCTCAGGTAGGGACCGAACGCGAGCTCGACCTCGCCCTTGGCCGCCAGGTCCTGCACGACGCCGCCCGTGGCCACCCATCTGACCTTCGGCTTCACCTGGTCGGTGATGCCCATCTTGTCGAGCGCCAGCAGCACCGCGCCGCCAACGCTTCCCTGTACCGGATCCACGGAGGCAATCGATTTCGCGTTGACCAGCGCGCGCCTGACGGCCGCGGCCGTCGAGATGTCGGGTTTCGGCGCGCCTTTCCTCACCGCAATCGCGAGGCGCAGCCTCGCAATCACGGTCGCGCTCGGTGGATCGATGTTGCCGGTCTCGAGCGCCTCCGGAAATGGCGCAAACAGCAGCGAGACGTCCAACGCCCGACCGCTGGCCACCGTCTTCCGCGTGCCAACCCCCGAGCCGTACGTCACCTTCACGTGGACGGCCGTCTTGGCCGTGAAGCCTTCCACGAGCGGATCGAGCGTCTCCCTGATCGGCGTCGGCGCCAGCAGCGTGATCTCGCTCTGCGCGCGCGCATTCGATGAGACACCGAAGACCAGTGCGGCCAGCACGAGGCGCCAAGCGGGCGATTTCATGTGTCCTCCTGAGGCGGCGTGATACGGGTTCTGCGGCGAGACCATAGCCCCACCCGTTTCGTGAGTCAAATCCGGCGGGACGGGTGTATCGTTTCATCACGCAGCGATTCGCCGAACTCCTTGCAAAGCCAAGCGCCTGGGGCCCCATCGCGCTGTCGCTGGTGGTGCTCGCGGTCATGTTGACGTCGATCGTCGTGTTCGGCCCGCCCGCGCCGCAGCCGGATGAGGGAACGGCCGCGCATCTGTTTCAGATCTGGCTGGGGCTCTGACCCCCCACGGCGGCCGCACCGCCGAGCAGCCAAACAACGCGCCGCCAGGTCCGCACGATCTCGAATGCGGCGCAGGCGATGACGTACGCCATGAACGTCGTGAGTGCGCCGAGCGCACGCAGGCCGAAGAGATCCGTCCACGACCGAAGCCAGCCGGGTGGCTGGCCGGTCAGCCACGTCATCCATACGAGCGGCGCGGCCATCGCGGCGAGCGTCGGCAGGAATGAAACGATGTTCGCCAGCAGGCGAGCGACGTACGACGGGCTCGGCGCCATCGGGTCGACGTCCAACTGTCCCCACATCGATCGCCACGCCGTACGCACTCGATACGGAAGCGACACGGGATCGAGCCGCATGTCCTTGATCAGCGCCGACGTGATGCGCTTGGTCGGTCCGCCCCGCAGGAGCCGCTGAAAGAACGCGAGAATGGCGATCGTGAGCGGTGGGAAGAGATAGAACGCAGCGAGCCACCACCTCCGCGCGTCGGCGACGTGCGCGCCGACGACCGCGAAGTAGCCGGCAATCGCCGCGACAGCCGTCGCGAACAGCAGCCACTGGAGCCGCAGCAACACCGATCGCACCGCCGCCCAGTGCTCGGCGGCCGGCCGCGCACCGGGAACGTCCTCCAGCCTGCCCGACGCCAGGCTGCTCGCCCGCAGCAGGATCCGGAGGAATCTCTGCTTGTCATTGAGATACCGAGCGTGCGCCGCGCCGACACGTGTCAGGGTGTCCGGCCCGAAGTACCGATGGGCAACGGCACCGCCGGTCAGCGCTGCGGCAATCGTGGCGGCGGGCGTCGACAGGTCGACCGCCTCGACGGGAAACGCTGTCGCGATCGGATCGACGCTGTTCACCACGTTGATCCACGACACGATCTGCCGCGACGCCGTGCCGCTGCTCACCGGATTCCAGCAGAAATAGGGGTCTGCGGAGATGGGCCGCCGAAAGTCCATGTCCTCGAAGTCGAGGAACAGCCACACCCACACGAGCAGCCCGATTGGAGACCCGAACGTGATCACCGTGTCCGGGATGGGCGCCGCGCCCCTCGTCCACTGCCGGACGATGTAGTTGTGAAGGACGACGCTTCCGAGCGAGTGCGCGGCGATGACGAGGCGATCGCCGGCGCGCATTCCTCGGGCAATCGTATCCATCGTGCGATCCAGGTGCGCCGAGATCAGCTGTTCGCCGTTCTTGTCGAGCACGAACGTCGCGATGTCTTCGAAGAACCGTGTGAAGAGCGCCACGAAGGTGCCGATGTAGTTCCGAAACAGCAGCGCCGGCGCGCCGATGATCGGCACGGTGCCCGCCGTAAACACACCGGCGACAC
The DNA here is from genome assembly GCA_016184455.1 of Acidobacteriota bacterium. Taxonomy (GTDB): domain Bacteria; phylum Acidobacteriota; class Vicinamibacteria; order Vicinamibacterales; family UBA2999; genus MELF01. The sequence continues at coordinate 16,946 of JACPCS010000126.1, read as the reverse complement.
GCTGCAGGCAGGCGGCAAGCGCGTTGGTGTCCGCGCCGAACACGGGGTCGCGCGGCGCACGCGGCCGCTGCCGTGCGGCGCAGATGGCCAGGTCGAGACCGAGAAACAGTCCCGTGAGATCGAGCGGCTGATTGCGGCGAACGACACCGGCAAAGCCTGAATAGTTGACCTCGTACATGCAGACCGCCCCGACGCCATCTTCGGGCGGCGGCAGCCGCGGCTCGAGTCGCAGCACGGGTGGCGTGGCGCCCTCCTCGAATTGGGCCAGTCGCCAGCCTGGAATCTGGTCTTCGCCCAGGACCGGCGCCTCGGCGCTCTGGAGGTTGGCGCGGAACGACTGGTAGGTGCGGAGCAGGTTCGACAGGTGATCGTGCCCGCCCACGCCATGCACCATGAGCAGGTGAACGGTCGACATGCGTGGGAGCGCGGGCGGGACGTCGCTCACGCGAAAGGCTAGAGAGTGATTTCTCCCTTGGATTCGACCGCGATGATCCGGCCCACGTACGCTTTCTTTCGTGCGGCGTCCAGCGTGCGCAGCTTGTCGACGTTCGTGAGCGGCACTACCGCGCGCACCACCGCCTGCTGGCCGTGCAGGAGCCAGATCACGCTGAAGCGTGCGTCGGAGACAGGGGTCAGAAAGCTCGACTCGGCGGGGTCGATTTCAATCGCGTCCTTCTGCGGATCGCGGCGGAACTCCTCGCGGATCGCGTTCCGCGTATAGCGGTCGCGCGTTTCGAGCAGCTTGAGCGCGCTGTCTTCCCAGATGACGCTGAGGTCGCCCATCCAGAGATCCTCGAGACCAGTCTACCACTGGCGCGTGAGCGTGACTGCGCTCGAGCTCTTTGTCATTCCGCCAGGAACGCCCCGACCGTCTGCTCGTAGATCGCCGACAGCGGCGCGATGTCCGCGAGCCGCACGTGCTCGTCGACCCCATGGATGGAGGCGCCGACCGGACCGAACTCGACCACCTCGTGCGCGACGGCCGCCAGGAACCGACCGTCCGAGGTGCCGCCGCTCGTCGAGAGCGCCGGCGTGAGGCCGGTCGTCGACTGCACGACGGCGCCGAGCACGTCGACGAGGCCGCTGCGCGGCGAGAGGAACGGCGCGCCCGCGAGCGCCCACGCCAGATCGTACTCGAGGCCGTGCGCGTCGAGGACGGCCCGCACGCGCGCCTTCAACTGGTCGGCCGTCGATTCGGTCGAGAAGCGGAAGTTGAACCGCACGTCGAGCCCACCCGGAATCACGTTGTTGGCGCCCCCGTCCGCGTGGACTTTCGAGATCTGAAAGCTGGTCGGCGCGAAGTAGTCGTTGCCGCGGTCCCATTCGGTGGCCGCCAGTTCGGCCAGCGCCGGCAGCGCGGTCTGAATCGGATTGCGCCCGCGTTCCGGATACGCGATGTGGCACTGGATCCCCTTGATCGTGAGGATGCCGTCGAGCGATCCGCGCCGCCCGTTCTTGATCGTGTCTCCCAGACGAGTGGAGGAGGTCGGTTCACCGAGCAGGCAGGCCTCGATCCGGATGTTGCGTGCCTGCAGCTCGCGGACGACCGCCGCCGTACCGTCAACGGCAGCGCCTTCCTCGTCAGATGTGAAGACCAGCGCGAGCGACCCACGACGGGGACGCGTGGCGGCGACGAAGCGCTCGACCGCCGTGACCATCGCCGCCACCGAGGTCTTCATGTCGGCCGCGCCGCGCCCGAAGAGATACCCGTCGCGTTCCGCCGGCGCGAACGGATCGCTCGTCCACCGATCGACAGGACCCGGAGGCACGACGTCCACGTGTCCGGCGAGGCAGATGAGGGGCGCGCCGTCGCCGTGTCGAGCCCAGAGGTTCCGCACGGCGCCACGGTCGACACGCTCGCAGGCGAACCCCGCCTTCGTCAGCCGCGACGCGATCAGATCCAAGGCGCCGTCGTCTGCGGGCGTGATCGACCGGCACGCGATCAGCTGCTTCGCGAGTGCCAGCGTCTGGTGGTGGACGTCCGCGGTCGATGCAGTGGCGTCGCGCGACATGGGTCAGGTCCGGAGCAGCTCGTTGATCGACGTCTTCGCGCGCGTGGCGGCATCGACGCGCTTGACGATCACCGCGCACGACAGCGAGTACTTGCCGTCGGGCGATGGCAGGCTGCCGGGGACGACCACCGATCCCGGCGGGACGCGGCCCGTGTACACCTCGCCCGTCGCGCGGTCGTAGATCTTCGTGCTCTGCCCGATGAATACGCCCATCGAGATCACCGAATGGGCCTCGACGACGACGCCTTCGACGATTTCGGAGCGGGCGCCGATGAAGCAGTGGTCTTCGATGATCGTCGGATTGGCCTGGAGCGGCTCCAGGACGCCGCCGATGCCGACGCCGCCGGAGAGGTGCACGTGCTTGCCGATCTGCGCGCAGGATCCCACCGTCGCCCACGTATCGACCATCGTCCCCTCGTCCACGTATGCGCCGATGTTGACGTAGGAGGGCATCAGCACGACATTCTTGCCGATGAAGGCGCCGGTGCGCACCGTCGCGGGCGGCACCACACGGTAGCCACCTTCACGGAAGTGCGCCTCCGTATAGCCGTCGAAGCGCAGCGGCACCTTGTCGAACCAGGCATGGCTGCCGCCCGCAGTCATGACCCGGTTCTCGTGCGTGCGGAAGTACAGGAGCACGGCCTTCTTGATCCACTGATGGGTCACCCAGTCGCCGTCGATCTTTTCCGCGACCCGAAGCCGTCCCTGATTGAGCTCCTCGACAATCTGATCGAGGGCTCGGGCGAGCGCCGGGTCGACCGTGACGGGCGTGATCTCGGTGCGGCGCTCGAATGCCTCGCTCACGAGGGATTCGAGCGGAGGGGGGGAGGTTGCGGGGGTCATCGCACATTCATGATATGTGCGACGAGCGCGCTCCAGTGTACCGAATTGCTTCCAGCCGCGGCCTTCTGGCAGTATTGCATCCGCCCGCCATCGCGGCGTCAGGAGGCCGTCATGCTCCGGATCGCACTTTCGACCACCGCACTGGTTCTGGTCCTGGCCGGCACCTCGTTCGCCCAGGCGTTCATCCAGTACGTCAGCCAGAAGGACTACTTCGGCGTCAGCTTCCCCGGCGAGCCGACGGTTCGCGACACCACGTGGATGTCGGAGGGGGGCATCACGCTGCCGGCGCGCGTCTACACCGTCGACAACGCACGGGGCCGGTACTCGATGACCGTCGTCGATTACAAGGACATCGAGAAACTCTCCACCGAGAAGGCCGCGCAGTGCCAGAAGGCGGGCGGCGAGGGCGATGCCTGCATGAACTCGTGGCGCAGCGACGTCGGCGGTGCGATCGTCTGGGCCACGTGGCAGTTCCTGCAGCGCGACGGCAAGCTGACCTTCTACGGTTGGTACTCGGCCGACCAGGTGCCCGGTCATCAGCTGCAGCTCCAGAACCCCAACGGATCGCGCACGTTCGCGACGATCAACATGCACGGGACGCGGCTCTACATCCTCGAGGGGACGGTGCCCCGCAACGCCCCCGCGCCCGGTCTCTTTCAGCAGTCGCTCATGTTTCTCGACGATGAGGGCAAGTCGATCCGGTATCGGGTCTATTACTCGCCCACGCATTCGGACGAGTGGAAGTTTCCCGCGCCGCCACCGCCGCGCGCGCGGTAGCGAATTGGTCGACAGGAGAAGAACCATGTTGAAGAAGGCTCTCTGTGTGGCGACGGCGGCCGCTGCGTTCGCGGCGCTGCCCGCCTGGGCGCATCACTCGCACAACAACTACGACGTCGCCACGTGGACGACGATGGAGGGCACCGTCACGGAGGTGCACCGGCTGGTGCCGCACTCGTGGATCTACATGGATGTCAAGGACGCCGTAGGGCAGCCGACGCTCTGGGCGCTCGAGGCCACCGGCTCCGGCGGCCTCGACAAGGTCGGCATCACGATCAGCGATGTCAGGCCGGGCGACCCGATCAAGGTGCGCTGCCATCTGCTGAAGGACGGCTCGAACGGCTGCCTGCTCGGGTTCGTGACCCCGATGCACGGCGACAAGGCCCGTGGCCACGGCATCGAGAAGGACTGGGACGGCGGCGGCGGTGCGGGGTTCCCGGCGTCGGGTCCGTACGCCGTACCGCCACCTGCCGCGCGCTAGGCTCCAGCGCGAGACGGAGGGTCGCTCATGGCTTTTGCGCTCACCGTCAACGGCGTTCGGTACGTCGTCGATGTAGAGCCGGAGACCCCGCTGCTCTGGGCTCTTCGCGACACGCTCGATCTCACAGGCACGAAGTACGGCTGCGGGATCGGGCAGTGCGGCGCGTGCACGGTGCACGTGAACGGCCGACCCGTACGCTCCTGCTCCCTACCGGTCAAAGCCGCCGTCGGCGCCACGATCACCACGATCGAAGGCCTGTCGCCCGACGGGACACATCCCGTACAGCTCGCGTGGAAGGAGCTCGACGTGCCGCAATGCGGCTACTGTCAATCCGGGATGATCATGGCCGCCGTGGCGCTGCTCCAACGGACGCCGGCGCCGACCGACGACGACATCGACACCGGTGTGACGAACGCCTGCCGCTGCGGCACCTACTATCGTGTGCGCCAGGCGATTCATCGGGCTGCGGCGCTGATGTCCGCTTCGCCGTCGCGATCCGCGGAGGACAAGCGATGACGCCGAAGATGGATCGTCGCGAGTTCTTCATCACGACGGCTGCCGTCGGCGGCGCGCTGGTGATCGGCTTCGGGTGGCCGCGCCGGGCCGAGGCGGTCGACGTCACCACACCTGCCGCGCCGTGGTATCGAGAGCCGTCCGTTCCCGAAATCAATGCCTGGATCGTCGTCGCCCCCGACGATACGGTGACGATTCGCATCGGGCAGACCGAGCTCGGTCAGGGCGTCTGGACCGCCTGCGCCATGATGATCGCCGAGGAGCTGCAGTGCGACTGGAGCAAGGTCCGCGGCGAGTACGCCTCCGCCAATCGGGACGCGAGGGAACAGGCTCCGGCATGGACGCTCAAGAACCCGGCGGGGCCGAAGCCGGCGCCGACCGATCCACGCGGCGGCGGCGGATCCGGCGACCTGCCGGCCACCAACGAGCGGGTGAGCTGGACGGGCGTGTATCGCCGCATGTCGACGCATCGGAGCGGCTCGGTCAAGATGAACCTGTACTTCTACCAGTTGGCCGGTGCCGAGGCGCGCGAACGCCTGCTCCTCGCGGCAGCGGAGCGGTTGGGCGTGCCCGCGTCAGAGCTCACCGCGAAAGACAGCATCATCACGCACGCCGCCACGGGACGAACTGTGCGATACGGCCAGGTGGCCGCGCGCGCCGCCGAGCTGCAGCATCCGCACCCGGAGACGATCCGGATCAAGAGCGCTCATGAGTTCACCCTCATGGGAACGGAGCGCCGGAACCTCGACGTGCCGTCGAAGGTCACGGGCCAGGCTGTGTATGCCATCGACGTGAAGGTTCCCGGTACGTTGCACGCGTGTGCCAGGGCGTGCCCCGTCTGGGGCGGCGACGTCAAGCGCTACGACTTCAATGCGATCAAGAGCATGCCGGGCGTTCACGCCGTGGTGCAATTTCCCAGGCCCGACGCCGGATTGATTCGCAACCGCCAGTTCAGCGGCGGGGTCGCCGTGGTCGCGGACTCGTGGTGGCACGCCAAGACTGCGCTCGACGGCCTGCCTGTCGAGTGGGAATACCCGCCCTACACGCACCTCGATACCGGCAACATGCAGCGGGCGCTCATCGACGCGATGAAGGAACCCGGGCACGTGATCTATCAACGCGGCAACGTCGAGGACGCAATGGCCCGGGCCGCCAGAGTCGTCGACGCCACCTATGACGTGCCGTACCTGGCGCGTGCGCGCATGGAACCCGGCAATGCCACCGCGCTCGTGACCGACGATCGTGTGGACATCTGGATTGGCGATCAGAGCCCGCAGGAAACGCGCTTCAGCGCCTCACAGATCGCCGGGGTGCCTCAGGAGAACGTGTACGTCCATACCACGCACCTCGGAGGCGGCTTCGGCCGAAACGGCAACGGGCCGCAGGCCGAGCATGCCGTGATGGTCGCCAAGGCGCTCAAGGGACGACCGGTGAAGCTGCAGTGGACCCGCGAGGAGGACTGGTCGGTTGGAACGACCTACCGTGCGATGGGCGCAGCCCACATCCGTGCTGGGCTCGACGCCGACGGCTATCCGATTGCCATGGACCTGCGTGCCGCGGCCGACAGCAACGCTGCTGCGCCGGAACGCGGCCTGACGCCGCCGGCCTACTTTGTCCCCAACCTCCGCGTGTCGAATCATTTCGGCAAGTTCCACGTTCCGTGCAGCACGCGCCGCGCGACCGGCAGTCCGTCGAACGTGTTCTTCGTCGAGAGCTTCATCGAAGAGCTGGCCCACGCCGCGGGCAAGGACCCGTACGAGTACCGCCGCGAGCTGATCTCGCGCTCCACCATCGTCTTCGAGGAGGACTGGCTGAAGGCGCTCGACCTCGTCGCGGAGATGTCAGGGTGGGGGAAGCCGCTGCCCGAAGGGTGGGCGCGCGGCATTGCCATCGACGATCGGCGCAACAACCGGGAGGAAGCCGATGTCTGCACCATCTGCGCCGCGGTGTGCACCGTGTCGGTCAGCAAGGCGGGCGCGGTCCGTCTGGAGCGTGTCGACGTGGCGTTCGACGAGGGCTTTGGCTTCGTCAACCCGCTCTCGGTGAGAAAGCAAATCGAGGGACAGGTGGCGTGGGGATGGAACGATGCCATGCATCAGGCGTTCACGGTGAAGGATGGACGCATGGAGCAGAACAACTTCCATGACTTCCCGGTCTCGCGCATGAGCGAGTATCCCCGCGAGGTGCACATCCGCTTCTTCAGGACCAATCACTGGCTGGAAGGGGTTGGCGAAGAAGCGATGTCGCAGATCCCGCCGGCGATCGTCAACGCCGTGTTCCGGATCACCGGCAAGCGCGTCCGAAGCCTGCCGCTGCGCAAGCACGACTTGCGCTGGGCGTGACTCAGCGCGACACCGTGAACTCGAGAGTGTCGTAGCCGAGCGTCGGCACGATGCCCTCCGGCACTTCGTACACCGCCGCGACCTTCATTCCCGTCCGCACCTCGGTGCGGTCGCCGATTCCCTCGAAGACGGTGTCGCCGGTCACGCGCAGCACCACCTGCATGCCGTTGCCGGCAGTCACGGTCACCCTTCGGCCGTCCTGAAGCGCGCTGGCGACGACGCCGCTGACGCGCCGCTCGACGGTCTTGATCGCCTGCGGTCCGAGCCCCTGCAGCTCGCGATGGATCGTCGCGGCCATCCAGGGCAGATGTTCGGTCCGGTCCCACTCGCTGAACGACTTCATCTGGAACTCTCTTTCGATCGTCGCGAGCGGCAGGCCCTTCTTCATCATCTCCTGCACGCTGTCGCGCGCGAGCAGCAGGTACTCGATCATCCCCTCGAGAATCCAGCCGCCGCCGACGGGCCCGTGCGCCGGCACGACGAGCTGCGGGCGCAGCGTGATGTACGCCTTCAGCTGCTTCAGGAGGCCTTCGGTCGTCCCGTGGCTGTAGTCCGGACGGATGTCCGGGTGACGATCCTTGTAGCCGGCCATCGACGCATGCAGGACGCGCTGCTTCGGCAGCCACACGGCGATGTCGCCGGGATTGTAGGGATCGTCGACGTAGATCAACTGGATGTCCGTGCCGCCGAGGCGCAGCGTCCGCTGACCGCTGACGCTCTCGATCGTGTCGGTCGGATTCAGGCGCTCGAGGGCGGCCGTGCGCTCGGGGAAGCGGCGGCGCCACGCCGTCATCTGATGCGGCTTGAGGTTCGCCCACTGCTTCGCCACCCGCTCGTGGACGATCGTCTTCGCAGGCGGGGAAAAGAGCGCCGCGCCGCCCGAATGGTCGTTGTGATTCTGCGTGATGACGACGTAGCGGACGGGCTGCTTCGTGACCGACTGCACGTGCTTCAGCAGGGCGCGGGTATCCGTCGTGTTGTTGCCGGTATCGACGAGGACCACGCCTTCGCTGGTGACGATGGCCATGGCGTTCGAGTCGTTCAGCTTGCCGATGTAGACGTAGACGTCCTCGGCGAGCTTACGGAACTCGGGTTGATTGCCCGTGATCGCATGGGCGGAGCCGCCGCCAGCCGCCACCGCCGCGAACACAACGATCGTCGCCATCCGTGTCATGCGAAGCCCTCCGGTGCCGTCCCAGCATATCGCCATCCGAGTCGGTCTGCCGCTTCCACCCCAACGCGCACAGTCCGCGCGTTGGGGACCCCGGCTTGTGCCGGCCGGCAAACCGCCCCATAATCCGCTCGCGGCATGGAGGTCGTGATGCGAAAGCCCCTGTTGCTCACTGCGATCGCCGCGCTCACGGCGCTGGCGATTGGCGTCGGATCGAACCTGTCATCCCTGCAGGCACAGGCCAACGTCGCGCTGACCGGACGCGTGACCTCGGCCGAGGAAGGGCCGATGGAAGGCGTCGTGGTCACCGCCTCCAGGGACGGCTCCACCATCTCGGTCTCCGTCGTCACCGACGACACCGGCCGATACAACGTCCCGGCGTCCAGACTCCCCGAAGGTGAGTACGGGCTGAGGATCCGTGCAGTCGGCTATGAGCTCGTCGGACCGACTGCCATCGACGTGCGGCCCGGCGTCACGGCGAGCGCGGATCTCAGGCTGATGCCGACGGAGAATCTGGCCGCGCAGATCACCAACGCGGAGTGGCTGGCCAGCATGCCCGGCTCCGATGCGCAGAAGAAGTTCCTGCTCTCCTGCAACAGCTGCCATTCGTATCAGCCGATCGTGAACTCCGCCCACGACGCCCGGCAGTTCCTGCAGGTGCTGGAGCGGATGGCCGGCTACTATCCCGGCAGCACGCTGCTGAAGCCCCAGCGCCTCGTCGGCTCGGCGCGCCGCAACCTGGGCGGCGGCGCCGGCAATGCCGTGGGCGGTGAAGGCGGCATGAGCGCCGATTCGCGGGCGGTCGCCGCGGCGGAATGGCTCGCGACGGTCAACCGGAGCAAGGGTCCGCGCGACTACCAGCTCGAGACGCTGCCGCGGCCACGCGGCCGCGCCACGCGCGTCGTGGTCACCGAATACGCGCTGCCGCGCAAGACGATCGAGCCGCACGACGTGGTCGTCGACAGCGACGGCATGGTCTGGTACTCCGACTTCGGCGCGATGTTCCTCGGGAAGATGGATCCCAAGACGGGCAGGGTCACCGAGTATCCGATTCCGGTGATCAAGGAAGGATTCCCGGTCGGCACGCTCGACCTCGAATTCGACCGTGACGGCAATCTGTGGGTGGGCCTGATGTACCAGGGCGGCGTGGCGAAGCTCGAGAGGAAGACCGGCAAGGTCCAGACGTGGTCGGTGCCGAAGGAGTGGCAGACCGACGCGACCCAGCAGTCGTTCGTGTCGCCGACCTCCTGGCACGTCGACGGCAAGGTCTGGGTGAAGAACTCGGACCGCGCGCAGATCCTGCGGCTGGATCCGGCGACCGGTGCCTGGGAGAACTTCGGCACGTTCACCGACCCGGCGACCAAGCGCACCATCGGCTCCTACGGCATCAATGCCGATCGCAGCAACAAGCTGTACATGCTCGATTTCAACGCCGCGAACATCGGCATTCTCGACGGCGGGACGAAGCAGCTCGAGCTCGTGAGGACGGCCATTCCGAACTCGCGGCCGCGCCGGGGAAGCATCGATGCGCAGAACCGCCTGTGGTTCGCCGAATACGACGGAGATGCGATCGCGGTGCTCGATCCGCGGACCAGGCAGATCAGGGAATGGCCCGTGCCTACGAAGTGGTCCAACCCGTACGACGTCGTGATCGACAAGAACGGCGACGCCTGGACGGGATCGATGATGAACGATCGCGTGCTGCGCCTGAACACCACAACCGGCGCGTTCACCGAATATCTGCTGCCGAATCCGACGAACATCCGGCGCGTGTGGGTCGACAACTCGACGACTCCGGTCACGTTCTGGGTCGGCAGCAATCACGGCGCCTCCATCGTCAAGCTGGAGCCGCTCGATTAGATTGGAGCAACGTCATGCACGCGGTGACGCGACGGGGGTTTCTCGCCACGACGTCCGCTGCGGCGATGGGCGGCTTCTCGGTGGGTCAGGGCGCCTCGAGCGCGAGTCAGGCCGGCATCGACGTCGACCGCCTCCCGCCGTACGGCAACTCCACGCTGCCGCCGGGGATTCGATCCCGCCGCATCGCCAACGTCAACGGCCTGACCGTGCACATCCTGGAGGCTGGCCATGAAACGTCCGGCCGCCGGGCCGTGCTGCTGCTGCACGGATTCCCGGAGCTGGCCTACAGCTGGCGCAAGGTGATGCTGCCGCTCGCGGCGGCGGGCTATCACGTGATCGCCCCCGATCAGCGCGGATACGGACGCACGACCGGGTGGGACGGCTCCTACGACGCGGATCCCGATCCGTTCCGCATCCTCAACATGGTGCGCGACGCGATGGGACTCGTGTACGCGCTCGGGTATCGGTCGGTCGCGATGATCGCGGGCCACGACGCGGGCGCGCCCGTCGCCGCGTGGGCCGCCCTCATCCGGCCCGACGTCTTCAGGTCGGTGACGATTCTCAGCTCGCCGTTCGAAGGGCCACCGGCGATCCCGTTCAATACCGCCAACGGCGCCTCCCTCCAGCGGCCCGCACCGACCGACGACGAGCTCGACGCGGAGCTCGCGAAGCTGAATCCGCCGCGGAAGTATTACCAGAACTATCAGCGCACGCCCGGGGCCAATGCGGACATGCTGCACGCGCCGCAGGGTCTGCATGCGTTCTTCCGCGCGTACTACCACTACAAGAGCGCCGACTGGAAGGGGAACGACCCGCACCCGCTGAAGGCGCGGGTCGCCGAGGAGATGGCGAAGATCCCGACGTATTACGTGATGGAAAAGGACAAGGGGATGGCGGAGACGGTCGCGCCGTTCATGCCATCGGCGGCCGAGATGGCCGCGTGCACGTGGCTGACGGACGCGGAGGTCGGCGTATACGCGACCGAATACGCGCGTACGGAATTCACCGGCGCGCTGCAGGGCTATCGCGTGCGGCGCGGCTCCAACCCCAAGAGTCTTGCCGAGATGCGGACGTTCGCCGGCCGATCGATCGACGTGCCGTCGATGTTCATCGGCGGCACGAGCGACTGGGGCGTGTATCAGACGCCCGGCGCGGTCGATCGGATGCGCACCACCGCGTGCACACGTATGGTGGGCTTCCACCTGATCGGCGGCGCCGGCCACTGGGTGCAGCAGGAGCAGCCCGAGCACGTGAGCCGGTTGTTCATGGAGTTTCTGCGCGCGACGCGCGATTGACCTGGCCTTGGTTCGCATATACCATCGGCGGCGATCACAACCTTCCGGATCCAGTCCTATGCGAAAGTGGCTTAGCGACTCGTTGATCCACTCGGCTGCGGCGGCAGCCGGACTCCTGCTCGCCGCGACAGTTGCCGCCGCGCAGGCGCCGGCGTACCGCGCGCCGCGCACCGCGGACGGCAAGCCCAATCTGAACGGCATCTGGCAGGCCCTCAATACGGCGAACTGGGATTTGCAGGGGCATGCCGCGGCCAAAGGCCCGGCCCCGATGCTCGGGGCGGTCTTTGCGATCCCGCCGGGTCTGGGCGTCGTCGAGGGCGATGAGATCCCCTATCTCCCCGCGGCGGCGGCAAAGAAAAAGGAGAATCAGACACACTGGGCGACGCTCGACCCGGAGGCCAAGTGCTATCTGCCCGGCGTGCCGCGCGCCACCTATCTCCCGTATCCGTTTCAGATCGTCCAGTCGCCGCAGAACATTCTGATCTCGTACGAGTACGCCAACGCCGTGCGCGTCATCAACATGGGCGCGCCAACGAAGGCGCCCGGCGACAGCTGGATGGGGTGGTCCAACGGGCGCTGGGACGGCGAGACGCTGGTCATCGACGTGACGAGCCTCGACGAACGGACGTGGTTCGATCGCGCCGGGAACTTCCACAGCGACGCCCTGCACGTGGTGGAGCGCTACACCGCGCGCAGCGCGGACACGCTCACCTACGAAGCGACCATCGAAGATCCCAAGGTGTTCTCGCGCCCCTGGAAGATCAGCATGCCGCTCTACCGGCGCGTCGAGCGGAATGCCAAGCTCCTGGAATACAGGTGTGTGGAGTTCGCCGAAGAGCTGTTGTACGGCACTCTCCGCAAGAAGCCCGGTCATTAGGTCCGTCAGTACGAAAAGGAGGCTCCCATGAGCCGTCGCTCACTGGCTTCACTCGCGGCGGTGGCGGCCGGCGTGCTGGTTGCGCTGCTCGTGCAGCCCGCCGTCACCGGACAGACCCCGTCGGCGGCGCCGAGGGCGCAGGCGCCCGCAAAGCCGTGGACGCCGCCCCGGACGCCAGACGGCAGACCGGACCTGCAGGGCATCTGGACCGACAACACGGTGACGCCCTTCCAGCGGCCGAAGAACCTCGGCGCGAGAGAGTTCTACACCGAGCAGGAATTCGCCGAGCTGGCCAAACGGGCGAGCCAGGGGGACATCGGCGAGGAAGGCAATCTCGGCGCGGCCAATCCGCAGGAAGTGCGCTACGACCTGGAGCTGTACGGGTTCGATCGCTCGAAGGTGAGGTTCGCCACCAACCGGCGCACGTCGCTCATCGTCGGGCCGGAAGGCGTCGTGCCGCCCATGCTGCCGGACGCGCGGACGCGCAACGCCGAGCGCGCGGCACGGAACAAGGGGCATGAGTTCGACAGCCACGAGAACCGGCCGCTGAGCGAGCGCTGCATCCTCCTGAACCAGGAGAGAATTCCGCTCATCCCGGGCGCCAACGAGGGGAACCTCATTCAGATCGTGCAGGGGCCGGGATACGTCTCCATTCTTCGCGAGACGAACCACTCCACGCGCGTGATTCCGACCGACGGCCGCCCGCACGTGCCGAAGAATATCCGCATGTATCAGGGCGATGCGGTGGGGCGCTGGGAAGGGAATACGCTGGTGGTCGACACAACGAACTTCACGAACCTGAGCGCGTTCCAGGGATCGGGCGAGAACCTGCACCTGGTGGAGCGCTTCACGCGCATCGCGGACGACACGCTGCTGTACGAGTTCACGGCCGAAGATCCGACCACCTGGGCGAAACCGTGGGGCGCGGAAATCCCGTGGACGAGGACGCGGGGGCCGGTGTACGAGTGGGCCTGCCACGAAGGCAACAACATGATCGCCAATATCCTTCGCGGGGCCCGCGTCGCCGAACAGGAAGCGGCGCAGAAGAAAGATGAAGGTGCGAGATGAGGACGAGGCTCCTGGCTGTTGCGGCGGGTGCGGCCCTGCTTCTGGCGGTGGCGCCGGTGCGGGCCCATCACGCCTTTGCTGCGGAATTCGACGCGGCCAAGCCGATCAAGGTGCGGGGCAAGGTCGTCAAGTGGGAACTGACGAACCCGCACTCCTGGATTCACATCGAAGTCACCGGCGCTGACGGCAAGACGGTGACGTGGATGATCGAGGGCGCCAGCCCGAACAATCTGTACCGGCTCGGCCTGTCGAAAGAATCGCTGCCGGCTGGATCCGACATCACTGTCGAGGGCTACCAGGCGAAGGACGGCACCACGAAGGCCGTCGGCAGGAACATCGTCTTCTCGGACGGCAGAAAGTTCTTCCTCGGGTTGTCCGAAGCGGAGGGTGCGCCGCGATAAGCGTCAGCGCGGCGTGAGCGGCGCCGGCCGGCCGAACTTCGCCTGGTCGATGGGTACGTTCGTCCGGATGTCGTTCAGCACAATCGAGTCGCGGCCGTCCAGCCACGCGAACGTGATGCGGAAGGGAAGCCTGATTCCGCTGACGTCGCGATAATCCGCGAAGTCGATCTGCGTGGGAATCCGGCCGATGGGCGAGCCGCCGTACCGAAGCTCGCGCAGCAGCAGCCCGCTCTGCTGGTCGAAGTACAGCGTCACGAGAAGGCCCCTCGGCCCATCGCCCTGGACCACATTGACCACGTGAGACTGCCCTGACGAAACACCCTGCTGCAGTACGGACTGGCTCGTCGGCGCGGGCAGATCGACAATCGTGGCCGGTGGTCCGGTTCTCAGATTCGTCAGAATCTGCTCGATCTGTCCTGGAAACGACAACTGCGCGTCGACCCTCGCCCCGTCGAGATCCGATCCCGTCAGCTGAAACTCGCCGAGCACGTTGAGCGGCGTTCGGAGCCACCCGGTCCCTCCGTCGTAGCTCCGCACCTGGTCGCCGCGGCCGGTTTCCGCTTTGAAGAGGATGATCGTGGCGCGCTTGTCCGGGGCCTGCGCGACGATCTCGACGTCGCCGCCGCCGCCGAAGCCGCCGAAGCTGACGCTGGTTCCCCTGCCGACGAAGCTGGTGAGGCCTTTCAGGCGCTGGGCGCCGCCGGACGCCTCGATGTATCGGTCGAGAATCGACTCGGCCGAGGGGGCGCCCGGTGCCTGCACGATGACGTCGTCGCGCTCGACCGTCGGCTCACCATAGATCGTGGCCATGACCGGCGTGACGAGCGGCTTGTCGCGGTTGCGATGACAGGTCCAGCACGTCACGAGCTGGCGTCCGGTGAAGAAATTCTTGTTGATGGCGGCGACCATGGCCACCATCGCGCGCGCCGTCCGCTTGCGCGGCGTGTCGGCCGCCCAGTCCACCTTCTCCGTGCCCGCCGCGACATGGCAATCGGAGCAGTCGAACTGCAGGGCGGCCGCCATGATGCCCATCGTCCCGAGGAAGTCATCGACGGGAATGCCCCGGAGCACCTGGATGTTCTTGAAGACCTGCTCGGCGAGGAGGGGCTTGTCCGGCGGCGCGGCTTGCGCGGCGACGCGTGCGGAGATCACTCCGGCCACGGCGACGGCCATGGCCGCAAGGAGCGTCCGTCCGGACCGCAATCGCATACTGTCTCCGCCCGGCGCGGCCGCCATTATAGGCCCCGGCCCTGTGCCGTCCAAGGCCGGGGTCCCCAACGCGCGGACTTTGCGCGTTGGGGTGGAAGAGCGGCGTAGAATGCCCGGCATGGTGCGACGAGCCTTTCTTCTTGGCGCCTGGTTGCTCCTGGCGGCGCCGGCGGCCGCCCAGGATCCCGAGGCCTTGTTCAAGACGTACTGCGCCACCTGCCACGAGGGTCCGCGAGCCGATGCCAGGGCGCCGAGCCTCGAGAAGATGCGGAGTCTGACGGCGGAGCACGTGCTCGAATCGCTCGAGCGCGGCTCGATGCGCGCCCGGGCAGCCGAGAGGAGCCGTGCGCAGCGGCGCGCGCTGGCCGTCCATGTATCGGGCAAGCCTCTCGCCGATACCAGCAATGCGATGCCGAGGGCCGCGTACTGCGCCGCGGGCTTCGGCGGGTCCGAAAGGACCCGCCTTCCGGCGTCGTCGAATCCGCTGGCCGGGCCGGCGTGGAACGGGTGGGGCAACGGGATCGGCAACACGCGCGTTCAATCAGCGCAGGGTGCCGGTCTGCGCGCCGAAGATGTTCCGCGACTGACGCTCAAATGGGCCTTCGGGTTCCCGGGCGCGACCTCCGCGGGCACGCAGCCGGTTGTCGCGGGCGGACGCCTCTACGCCGCCACGGCCGAAGGCGAGCTGTACGTGCTCGACGCGAAGAGCGGCTGCCTCCACTGGACGCTGGAAGTCGAAGCGAGCATCCGCACCGCGATCACGCTGGAGCAGCGGACGGGCGGGGAGCTCGTTGCGTACTTCGGCGATCAGGCCGCCGATGTCTATGCGATCGACGCAACGGCCGGGACGATTCTCTGGAAGGTCGACGTCGACGAGCATCCGCACGCGGCGATCACGGCGGCGCCGCAGCTGTACAACGGCCGCCTCTACGTATCGGTCTCCTCGCGCGAGGAATCGCAGGTGGTCGACCCGCGGTATCCGTGCTGCTCGTTCCGCGGCAGCGTCGTGGCGCTCGATGCGAAGACCGGACGGCAGCTCTGGAAGACCTACACCGTGACCGAGACGCCGGTGCCGACGACGAAGAACAGCACCGGCACGCAGCTCTCCGGCCCGGCCGGCGGCGCGATCTGGAACACGCCCACGATCGACATCAAGCGCGGCGTGCTCTACGTCGGGACGGGGAACAACTTCGCGCCGCCGTCCACGCGAATGTCGGACTCGCTGCTCGCCATCGAGCTCGAGAGCGGCCGCGTGCGATGGGCGCGCCAGATCACGGAGAACGACATCTGGAACGGCAGCTGCCGGGCGCCCAATCGTGAGGAGGCGGCGTGTCCCAACAAAGATGCGCCCGACTTCGACTTCACCGGCTCCGCCCTTCTCGTCGACGTCGGCAACGGACGACAGCTCATCGTCGTCGGCAACAAGACCGGCATCATCTTCGGCTTCGATCCGGATGCCGAGGGAAAGATCGTCTGGGAGCAGCGCGTCGGACAGGGGTCGTCGTCAGGCGGCGTCTTCTGGGGATCGGCGACCGACGGCGTGAACATCTATGCCGCGAATGCGGACTTCTTTGCCGACAGGCCCGCTGAGAGCGGCGGCATGAATGCCGTCGACCTGAAGACCGGGCGCCTCGTGTGGAACACGCCCGGCGCCGGGTGCGCGAACACGATCCCCTGCAAGCCCTCACAGCCCGCCGCCGTGACGCTCATTCCGGGTGTTGTTTTCTCCGGCACGATGGACGGCCGGCTGCGCGCCTATTCGACGCGCGACGGCAAGGTTCTCTGGGAAGTGGACACCGCGCGCGAGTTCACGACGGTGAACGGTGTGAAGGCCAACGGCGGGTCGATGAGCAACGGGGGCGCGGCGGTCGTCGACGGCATGCTGTACGTGAACTCCGGCTACTCGCATCACGGCGGCATCCTGCCCGGCAACGTGCTGCTGGCGTTTTCAGCGGAGTAGCGTATGAACACGCGAACGCGCCTGATTGCGTCGACCGTTCTCGCGGCTGCGCTCGTCGGCACTGGTGTCCGACCTGCCACCCCAGCGCGCACACTCCGCGCGCTGGGGGCCCCGTCGCAGCAGGCGCCGGCCGTCAA
>JACPCS010000016.1 GCA_016184455.1 Acidobacteriota bacterium | reverse complement strand
GGGCAGCCGTCTGGCGAGATTCAGCGCCGCGGGGCTGAACTGCGAGGGATCGATGCGGTTGTTCACGAACCCGCCCCGCAGCGTAATCTGCCGGCCGCCGTTACAGGCGGGAGACGCGAACGTCGTGAAGTCGCCGGCGAGCATCTGCGCCGTCGGCACCCACGCGATGTTGTCGGCCGGCTCCATCTTGACGACCGTCGCCTGATAGGCGCCGAAAAAGAACAGCCGGTTCTGCACGATCGGGCCGCCGAGCGTGCCGCCGAACTGGTTGCGCTGCAGGCCGTCGTCGAGCGGCTTGCCGTCGGGGCCTTTCTGCGCGAACGGGTTTCTCGCGTTGAAGCGCCGATCGCGGAAGAACTCGAAGGCGTTGCCGGCCAGGCGGTTCGTGCCCGACTTCGTCACGGCGTTGACCGCCGCGCCCGAGTGCATGCCGTGCTGCGCGTTCAGGCCGCTCGTCGCCACGCTGAACTCCTGGAGCGCGTCGGGGAACGGGAACGGCAGGTTCAGGTTGTCCTGCGGGTTGTTGTGCATCGCTCCGTCCAGCACGTAGGCGACGCCGAACGACTGTCCGCCCGCCACCGAGATCCCCATGCCGCCGGGCGCAACGCGCTGCGTGGAGGTGATGGTCTGCACGGCCGCGCCGGCAATCATCACGAGCTCCGCCGCGTTCCGGCCGTTGAGCGGCAGCGCGAGGATCTCTTCGTTCTGCACGACGTCGCTGATGCCGGAGCTCTGCACGTCGACGAGCGGCGCGGCGCCTTCAACCGTCACCGACTCTTCGAGCGCGCCGACCGACAGCACCACGTTGATCTCCGGCGAAGCCCCGACCTGCAGGACGATGCCGGTCTGAACATAAGTGCGGAAGCCCTGGAGCATGACCTCCAACCGGTACGGACCGAGGAGGAGATTCGACAGAACGTACCCTCCGTTGCCGTCGGTCACATCGCTTCTGGTAAACCCGGTCTCGGTCTGCATCATGGTGACCGTGACGCCGGGGAGCACCGCGCCACTTTCGTCCGTGACGCGGCCACTGAGCTGGGCGGTCGACAGCTGCGCCCAGGCCAGGCTGCTGGAAAGCACGAGGAACATCGCGCCGAGGGAGCAATACCGAAGGAAGCGAACCATTGGACCCTCCTCTGGACCGGCCCCCCACCGCGCTCGACACGCGTGGCGGGGGCTCCACCGGTATCCGCCGAAACGAACGACGACAATAAAGCCGTGCGCGACGTGTAAGAACTGGGTCCGGGTTACGCAGGTGTGCCGATTATCGACACCGAGAGGAGGGGGTCAAGGAAAAATTTCTTGGAGGTGTGGGTAGGCGGAGGCCTTCAGGCCTCCGCAGATGCTCAGCGCGGCTGCGCGGTGCGCCCGCCGCCATCGCCTGCGCCGGAGCCGCCGCCGGAGGAGTAGCCGCCCGGCGACGCGCCCGACGCGCCGCCGCCGCTCCAGCCAGACGAGCCGCCGGACGAGGAGCCACCGCTCGATCCGGCGGAATTGCCGTCGCCGCCGTTCCGCTCCACGACCTCGCGCTCGCGGATGCGGGTGTAGCCCACGCCGTTGATCGCGCGTCCGGCATCCTCGCGCTCGGGTCCCTCGATCTGGACGAACCCGGTCGCGGGGACGAACGGGCTGTACGGGAAGTACCCGCCGTAGCTCGCCCAGTAGGCATAGCCGAATGGCGCGTAGACATACGGCGACCAGAACGGATCCCAGTAGGTGCCGTAGCCGTAGTACGGATACGACGACAGCGCGGACCAGGGATCGCCGAAGACGCCGGGATCGACGGGCGCAAACGCCCCCGATGCCTGCGAGTCGGGGCGCTCGACGATGAAGTGACGCGGGTACGACAGCGCGACCATCGTATCGATGACGCCGGGGGGAACGCCCGCGCGCTGCAGCCGGCGCAGCGCGTCGCTCGAGAGGTTGAAGCCGGCGCGGGTCTCGACAAGGGCAGCCTCGACCACACGCGCCGACACGTGCGACGCGGCCTCCGTGACGTCGTCGATCGTGAACGCGCTCGCGCCGAGACGCGGGGCGGACGTCGCGTTCGGATTCAGCCGGACCTGTGAGCGAGCCCGATCGTACCGGCGGACGCGGATGTTCTCGCGGCCGGCGATCTCGATGCCCTGAATGTCGACCCACTCGCCGCCCGCGGCGGTAATCATCGAGAGGCCCGACACCTTCCGCACGGCGCCATCGCTGCACGTCAGCTCCGCGCGCGCGAACAACCGCTCAGTGGTCGCCGACCACTCTGCCGACTGATACCCGTGGCACTCCGCCTCGGCGATCGCGTGCCGCGCGAGGTCGGCGACGAGCGTCTGCTCGAGGACGGCCGCGTGCGACTCCGTGCCGGCGGTGTCGACGTACGTGCTCAGCGTGACGCCGCGCGTGTCGGCGGACGGGGCCACACAGACGCGCACCTGCTCGCCCGAGAGCTGCCAGCAGCCGAGCCACGGCGCCCAGCGTGCGTCGAGCTGTTGCGCCGCGGCGGGGCCGGCCGCAAGGGCCGCAAGCAATACGCCGATGCCCGTGATCTTCATGGCGTTCTCCTGGTCCGGCTGAAGCCTGACCCTACGTACTATACGCCTCAGAACAGCACGTTGATGCCCGCCGAGACCCGCAAGCCGGCCAGGTCGATCGGGTCGAATCCCTCGAACTGCCGCTGGAGGGTGGCCGCGGCCCACAGGTAGCGCCCCTCGACGGTCACGAACGTCCGCCGGTGCACGCGCAGGTCCACGCCGCCGAGCGCGTGCGCGCTCGGCGCCCACCCTTTCGACGCGATGACGTCGCTGAACACCGCCAGGTTGCGCGAGCGCACGTCGATGAAGTCGCCTGCCTGCGCGAACTCGTACCAGATCATGCCGCCGCCGGCGCCGATGTACGGCGTCACCCGGCTCGGGATCCACGCGAGCCGGCTCACTCGCGTGCCCCGCGGTGTGAGCGCCACGCGAAGGCTGCCGCCGATGTTCGCCGCGCGCAGCCGCGTGGTCTGCTCGATCGGCTGGCGGTTGTTGTCGACGAATGCCCGGTATTCCGACGACGTCGTCACCTGGCTGAACTCGAACCCGGCCACCGCGTCGAGACGCGGCGTCACCGCGATCGCGACGTCCGTGGCAATGCCGGGCGCGTCGAACGCGCCCTTGTCGATCGTCAGGTGCGTGCGGACGAAGTCGAAGATGTCGCTGCCGGCGCGCGCGAACACCCAGCTCCCGCGAATGCCGATCGATCCGCGAGGCTCACGAAACAGGAAATCGGGGGTGGCGCGACTGGGCACGGTCTGCGCGGCCGCGTCGGAGGCGGCGGCGAGCGCGACGAGGAGTGCCAGCCACGCGCGCGTCATGATAGGCTTATTCTTCCTTACCTGGATTCACTTCGCATGCGAATTTCCGCAGTTCTTTTCGGTCTTCTCGTCCTCACGGCACCAGCGGCGCGGGCGCAGCGCCCGGCCGAGAACCCACCCGACGTCAAGGCTCTGGTCTTCGCCGTGGCCGATTCGATCGGCATGCTTCGGGGCCTGCAGCAGGAGGATTCGATCCTGACGCTCGAAGAGTGGGCCAAGGGGACGATGACGGTCGGCGGCCAGACGTTCGACGTGCCGGAGCATCGGACGAGCATCAATTTCAGCGTGCCGGGCATGCGGGTCGACTATCGGCGGCAGGGATCCGGCGGCCAGCCGCAGCGGCAGATCGAGGTCGTCGCCGGCGGCGTCGCATGGAACGAGACGGAGCGGGGGCGCGGCGCCACGCCGGCACGCGACAAGGCGCGGGAACGCCTCGTCTATCTCTGGACGACCCCGATGGGCGTGCTGAAGGCGGCGCGGGCCGCGGGCGCGAAGGCGACGATGAAGACGTCGGGCGGCGCCACGGTTCTGTCGTTTCCGCTGCCCGCCCCGGTTGACGACGTCACGGCGCATGTGACGCTGCGCAAAGACGCGAGCCTGCTGGCGCGCCCCAACCCGAACGCGCTGACGCACCTCATCGGCACCTACATCGCTCGGGTCGAAACGGACGGCGGTGTCGCGACCGACACGACCTATGCCGAGTACGGCGACTGGAACTGGGACGACTACAAAGCGGATATCATGCTGCCACGGCGCACGACGCGGAAGCACGGCGCTACGACACTCGAGCTGACGACGGTCAACACCAATACGTACAATCCATACGTTGTCATGCCGGTGCCGGAGAACGTGAAGTAGAGCGTGCGGAGGCGACTCATGAATGCACGGAGCTACGGAATCCTGGCGGCGGTCGTGGTGGGGCTGGCCCTGACGCGGCCCGCGGTCGCGCACCACGCCATCCAGGCCGAGTACGAGATGAGCGAGACGAAGTCGTTCACGGGCGTCATGACCCGGTTCGCCATGATCAATCCCCACTGCCGCTGGTTCTTCGAGGAGACCAAGGCGGACGGCACGAAAGTGACGTGGGAGATGTCCGGCGCGGGTCCCGGCGCGCTGCGTGCGGCCGGCCTGGTGCGGATCTTCCAGATTGGATCGGTCTACGAGGTGACGTTCGCGCCGGCCAAGAACGGGGCGAATGTCGGCCGCGTCCGGACGATGAAGAGTCCAGACGGCAGGGTGATCACGCTCTTCCACGAGGATCCGACCAATCCGCTCAACAACTGACGCCGGGTCCACAGGACCCGGCCTACGTGGAGAAGGTCATGCGCCGACGTTTTCGCATCACCACTGGTCTGGCCGCCGCGCTCGGCGTCGCGCTCTGGCTCGCGTCGGTTGACGCGGCGCAGACCGGGGCCCCCAACGCGCGGACTGTGCGCGTTGGGGTGGAGCAGGCGCGTGCGGGCCAGAACGTGCCCACGCCGCGTACGCCCGACGGCAAGGTCGACTTCAGCGGCGTCTGGGCGAACACCGGCGGCGGCGGCCTGACGCCCGACGAGCAGGGGAACATCACGGTGCTCAGCAAGGGCCGTCCGTGCCATCCCGGTCAGGAGTGCAAGCCGGGGATCAACTTCGAGCGCGACAGCGGGGTGCGGCAGCGCATGAGCCCCAACCTGCCGCTGTACAAGCCGGAGCAGTGGGAGAAGGTGCAGGACCTCGACGTCAACGGCAACTTCAAGGATCCGGACATCAAGTGCTATCCGGAAGGGCTGCCGCGGATCGGCGCGCCGAGCAAGATCGTCCAGACCCCGACCGAGATCATCTTTCTGTATCAGAACAAGAACACGTTCCGCGTGGTCCCGATCGACGGCCGCGATCACGACCCGATCCGGTCGCAGGACCTCACCTACTACGGCGACTCGGTCGGGAAGTGGGAGGGCGACACGCTCGTCATCGACAGCGTCGGCTTCACCGACGAGAGCTGGCTGGCGTGGCCCGGCTACTTCCACACCAACAACATGCGCGTCGTCGAGCGGCTGCGCCGCGAAGGGAACACGCTCATCTGGCAGGCGACCGTCCACGACCCGGACGTACTGATGCAGCCGTGGGAGATGAATCCCGTCCGCCGCAATCTGAATCCCAATCCGAAGGCGGTCCTCGTGGAAGACCTGCCGTGCGAGGATCGCGACCAGGACCATATCGCCACGCGCGAGCGCGGGTAATCACCAGCCTTCCATGAACATCGGAGCAAGGGGCAGCGCCGTTGGCGCCATCGGCGCTGCCTTCGTCTGTCTGGTCGCCGCAGGCGCGGCGCAGACGTCGGCGCCTGTCGCGGAGAACGTCTATCTGAACGTGCAGGTGCTCAAGGGCATCCCGGTCGACCAGTTCAACGACACGATGGGGATGTTCGCCTCGGCGCTCCTGCTCGACTGCGTCGGCTGCCACGACGCGAAGATCACGTCCGATCCGAAGGCGTTCGCGCTGCCGACGCCGCGCATCCAGCGGGCGCGGCAGATGGTCGTGATGATGAACGCGCTCAACAAGCAGTACTTCGGCGGCCAGCCGCGCGTCACCTGCTTCACGTGCCACCACGGTGAGACGCAGCCCGAGCGATCGCCCAGCCTGCGGCTGCAGTACGGCGAGCTCGTGACCGATCCGACGGCGTTCCGGTTCTTTCCCGACGTGGCCGCCCCGCCGGCCGAGAAGATGCTCGCGCGCTATCTGCAGGCGCTCGGCGGCGTCGAGCGGCTCTCGACGATCACCAGCTTCGTCGGCACGGGGACGTATCTCGGCTTCGAGACGAGCGACCAGGAGGTGCCGTTCGAGATCTACGCGCGGGCACCCGACCAGCGCGCGATGATCGCGCGCGACGGGGCCAAGGAGTTCCTCTGGATCTATACGGGCACGAGCGCGTGGCGCTATCAGCCCGACACGCCGATTCCGCTCATCGAGCTGACCGGCTGGAGCCTGAGCGGCTCGCGCATCGACACGATGACGTTCTTCCCGGCGGTGCTGCCGAAGGCGTTCACCGAGTGGCAGGTCGGCTACGCGGATATCGACGGCACGTCGGTCGAAGTGGCGCGGGCACTCGGCCCGGGCCAGTCGCCGGTCAACCTGCACTTTGACGAGGCGGGGCTGCTCGTGCGGCTGGTGCGGTGGGTCGAGACCGCCGCGGGCCCGGTGCCGGTGCAGATCGACTACTCGGACTACCGCGACGTGGCGGGCGTCAAGATGCCGTTCGGGCTGCTCATCACCTGGACCAACGGCCAGTCGACGATCACGCTGAAGGAGATCCGGCCGAACGTGGTGATCCCCGACTCGCACTTCGCGCGGCCGAACGTGCCCGCAGCCTCGCTCAAGTAGGTCCCATTCGTACGTAGGGCGGGTTCCGCTGAGCCGAGCGAAGGAGGCGAGGCGGACCCGCCGGACTCGCCGTCTTATGCCCCTGCTGATCTCCAAGCGCGTGAACGCCGAACGCCTGGCGGTGCTCGGCTGGTCGCGCGCGATCCTGCTGCAGGTCGCGCACCCGCTCGTCGCCGCCGGCGTTGCCGAGCACAGCACGTTCCGGCGCGGCAGCGTCACCGCCGTCGCCCGCCTGCACCACACCATCCGCGCCATGCTGGCGCTCACCTTCGGTGACGCCGCGGCGCGGCAGGCGGCGGTCGGCGGCATCCGCGCCATCCACCGCCGCGTGCACGGCCAGCTGCCGGTCGCGGCGGGCATGTTCCCCGCCGGCACGCCCTACTCCGCCGAAGATCCGGCGCTCGTGCTGTGGGTGCACGCCACGCTGCTCGAGTCGATCCCGCTGATCTACGAAGCGACGGTGGCGCCGCTCGAAGCCGGCGAGCGCGATGCCTATTGCGCGGAGGCGGCGGAGGTTGCGATCGATCTCGGCGCGCGCGCTGAGGAGGTGCCGCGCACGTGGGCGGCGACGCTCGAGTACCTCGCGCGCACGTACGCATCGGGGGCGATTGCGGTGAGCGAACAGGCGCGCGAGCTGGCGGCCGCCGTGCTCGCGCCGCCGTTCGCGTGGGTCGTGGGTCCGCTGGCGAGAGCCAATCGCCTGGTCACGGTCGGACTGCTGCCGCCGCCACTCCGTGCGCAGTACGGGCTCGACTGGGACGATCGCCGCGAGGCGCAGTTGGCCCGTACGTTGCGCCGCCTCCGGAGGCTCCGCCGTGCGCTGCCGCGCCGTCTCGCGTGGTGGCCGGAAGCGCGGCTGATATCATCCCCGCCGTGAAACTCCACAACCGGCTGGCGCTCGCCCTGCTCCTCGGGGTGGCGCTCGGCGCGCTGCTCCACCCCTATGCCGAGTCGCCCGCGCTCGCCGCCGTCAGCACGCACGTGCTCCGGCCGATCGGCCAGATCTTTCTGCGCACGATCTTCATGATCGTCGTGCCGATGGTGTTTTCCGCGCTCGTTATTGGCGTGTACCAGCTCGGGCGCGGCCATGATCTGTCGGGCGTCGCCGGCCGCACCCTCGGGTACACGTTTCTGCTGAGCGGCGCCTCGGTCGCGATCGGCGTCGCGCTCGTGAACCTGCTGCGGCCTGGCGCGGGCGTGCAGCTGGCCGCGCCGGCCGGCTCACCGGGCGTCGAGACGCTGCAGCAGAACGCCGCCGCCGCCCGGCCGCTGAGCGACATCCTGATTGAGCTCGTGCCGCGCAATCCGCTCGAGTCGGCGGTACGGGCGCTCGACGGCGAGATGCTGCCGCTGATGGTGTTCGCGGTCGTCTTCGGCGTCGCGGTCAGCCGCCTGTCGGCAGCGCGCGCGGCAGACGAGGGGGGTGATCTCCTGCTCGTGCGCGTGCTCGAACAGATCTTCGATGCCTGCATGCGCATCGTGCACTTCGCGATGATCCTCGCTCCGGTGGCCGTGTTCGCGATCGTCTTCAACACCGCCTTCACGTTCGGCACCGGCATCCTGGCGACGCTGCTCTTCTACGTGGTGACGGTCGTCGGTGGGCTGCTCCTGCAGCAGGTCGTCGTCTATGGCGCCTTCCTCTGGGCGGTGGCGCGGCGCTCGCCGCTGGAGTTCTTCCGCAACTGTCGAGAGGTGTACCTCTACGCCTTCTCTACTGCGTCATCGAACGCCACGCTGCCGCTCTCGCTCGACGTCGCGGAGCGGAAGCTGCGCCTGCCGCCGGAGATCTCGCGTTTCGTCCTCACGGTCGGGTCGACCGCCAACCAGAACGGGACGGCGCTCTTCGAGGGAGTGACCGTGCTCTTCCTGGCGCAGGTCTACGGGCTCGATCTGACCGTCGGCCAGCAGGTGCGCGTGATGGTGATGTCGATCATCGCGGGCATCGGGACGGCCGGCGTGCCCGGCGGATCGCTGCCGATGGTGATGATCGTGGCGCAGTCGGTCGGCATCCCCGCCGAAGGCATGGGGCTGATTCTGGGCGTCGACCGTTTTCTCGACATGTGCCGGACGATGGTGAACGTGAGCGGGGACCTGGTGATCGCTGCGCTCGTCAGCGGCCGCGAGACCGGCGCCCATTCTTCGCCAGCGACTGCATCGTCGAGCTGAAGTGCTTGCGAACGAGCGCCTGTAATTCGGCGCGAAACGACTTATCCCTCAACAGCTCGCGAGCCATCTCCTCAGCGATGCGCTCCGTCGCACCGCTGATCGTCGTTGCCGAGGCCGTCGCGACGTGAGCCTTGATCAATCG
>JACPCS010000015.1 GCA_016184455.1 Acidobacteriota bacterium | reverse complement strand
CACCAGAACGGCCAGTGAGAGCAGCGTCGCCAGCGGCAGGTCGCTGAAGAGCACTACGACGAGCGTCAGGGTCGCCCAGACGGCGCACGTCAGCGGCGCGATGACGATTCTGGCCGTCACGCGTGCCGCGATCGCACGCCGCAGCGCGGCAAACTCGGCCACGCGGAGCTCGGTCGCCACGCTGTCCCGCCCTGCCTCTGGCATTATTCTTGGTCCCGTCGAGGTGCGCGCCGGATGAGATGACGCAAAGATGTACGCAGAGCCTAACCGTGGAGCACCCGGTTCTGTCAAAAATCCTTGCAGGCTACAGTTTCTTTGCTACAATGCCGACACAAACCGTAAGAACTTATCCCACATAGGTTTGCCCGTGATCGGAGCTCGGCTGTACCGGACCGTTCGTTTCATCTGCGTCCTCGCCGCCCTCGCGGCGGCCGGGATTGTCGCACCCACAGCCGCCGAGGCCCAGACGGCCGCGCGGGTGACGCACGTTGTCCGGTCGGGCGACACCCTGTCGGCGATTGCCCGACGCTACGGCGTGAGCGTCGCGGCGGTCAAAGAGTGGAACGACCTTCAGGGAAACGGTATCCGGGCGGGTCAGCGGCTGACGGTCTATACGACGCGTCCCGCTGCGAAGACAGCGACGCGCACGGCTTCGCGGCGGGCCGCCCGCGCCGCCGCCCAGGCGCGCGCCCTGCGTGAGGCGCAGGAGCCGAGGTTCAAGCTCGACGAGACGGGCGCCCTCGTGCCGGATCTGCGCGCCGAGGCCGCCATCATCTACAACCCCGAGACGGGGCAGGTTCTGTGGGAGGAGCACGCGCAGGATCAGCGGTCGATTGCCAGCATCACGAAGGTGATGACGGCGCTGGTCTTCCTGGAGAACAACCCGGATCTTGCTCAGCCGGTGATCATCCAGCGGCCCGACGTGTACCGCGCGTCGACGACCTACCTCCGTGCGGGCTACAAGGTCAGCGCGGAAGACCTCCTTCACCTGCTGCTCATCGCATCGGACAACGCCGCCGCACGGGCGCTCGCGCGTGTGTCGCCGCACGGATCCCCCCCCGGGTTCGTCGCGCGGATGAACGAGAAGGCGGCGGAGCTCGGCTTGACCAACACGCACTACGCCGATCCGTCGGGGCTGCTGTCGGAGAACGTCTCCACGGCCTATGAGATGGCCCGCCTGATTGCGTATGCTGCGGGCGACCATCGCATCGCCTCGATCATGCAGAAGCCGGAGCACTCGGTCGCCGTCGGCCGGCGCCACATCACGATCCACAGCACGAATCAGCTCGTGATGAAGGGCGACGTCGACGTGCTGGGCGGCAAGACGGGCTTCATCCGCAAGGCCGGGTACTGCCTCGCCACGCTGCTCCGGCTCCCGCAGGGCGGGCCGCAGGTCGCGGTCGTCGTCCTCGGCGCGAAATCGAACGCGGGTCGCTTCTGGGAGACGCGGCATCTCTTCAACTGGCTGGCGGGCAAGGCGAGCGACCTGCTCGGCGCGCCAGTTGAGGCAGCTGCGAATTAAGGGGGTCGGAGGTCATTTATAGAGGACACTCACGGCGTTAAAGCGGCCCTCGCGTGAGTGTCCTCTATAAATGACCTCCGACCCCCTTTTACGTATAACCCCTCTGCATCGCTGCCGCATCGAGCGGCAGCGTCGCCACCCCATCCACCACTGGCATCACGGGCCGCCTGGCGCGCCGGCCGTCATACGCCTTCAGATACCGCGTACAGACGTCGCAGCCATAGACCCGATACTGGCCGTCGGGCGTCGCGAACGACGTGATGCGCGAGCGGTCGCTGTTGCGGCAGAACGGACAGGTCAGCGGCTCGAATTTCCAGTGCAGCCCGCACTGGCTGCAGATCAGGTGGCGCTCGGCTGCCGGCGTGATCACCGCCAGCTCCGGCTCCCCGCCGCAGAGCAGACAGTAGGGATGCTCCCAGAGGGCCAGTTCCGGCCGCTGCTGCACGGTCTCGGCACACCGCGAGAGAAACGGCCGGATCGCGACCGTGAGCACCTGGTCGACCGTCGAGCTGCTCGCGGCCGCGGTCGTCGACGCCGGGCGTGATACGGATACCGGGGCCGTGGCCGCCACCGACGCGGTCACGTGCCGCTCGGCGGTGGCGCGGTACCAGTCGGCGACGACCGACAGCAGCACCTCGTCGCGTCCGAGCGCCTGCATCTGCTGAACCTCGGCCGCATCGAGCGCGTCGAACCGTCGCAGGATGTCGATCGTCTGCCGCACGACCAGACGCAAATCGGTCAGTTCAATCGGGATGTCCTCGAACCGCAGCACCGGCCGCGCCGTGTTCTGGTGGTGGGTCACCACACGGGCGTTGAAATCGAAGGAGGGAAGGGGGATCCGCGCCTGGACGCGGCGCTGCACGTCGAGCAGCTCGAGGTGCATGTCGACCGCATGGGCAAGCTCGGGCTGCTGCTCGCGCAGCGCGCGCAGCTCGACGTGTTCCCTGGACTCCGAGCGGCCGCTGCGCGGCTGACGGGTTGCTGGATCGGCCACTAGGGGGATCATAGCAAGGATGCGGATCCTGATGGTCGCCTCGGAGGCCGCGCCGTTCGCAAAGACTGGCGGGCTTGCCGATGTCGTCTCGGCGTTGCCCCGCGCGCTGGCCCGGTTCGGCCACGCGGTCGACGTGGTGATCCCGCGCTACCGCGGCATCACGACGGGCGAGCGGCTCGGTCATGTCACGGTGCCCGACGTGGACGGTCCGATCGACGTGTCGATCGACGCGGTCGAGCACGACGGGGTGCGAACGCTCTTCGTCGATCATCCCGGCTACTACGATCGGCCACATCTGTACGGCGTCGGCAATGACGACTACGCCGACAACGCCGCGCGCTTCGCGTGTCTCGCCCGTGCGGCGATCGCGTGGGGCGCGGCGGCTCCGGAGCCGTACGCGGTCGTACACGCGCACGACTGGCAGGCGGGCCTCGTCCCCGTCCTGCTGCGGCGCGGCGGCGGCGTCGGCGCACTTCGGGATGCGGCCGCGATCTTCACGATTCACAACCTCGCGTACCAGGGCCTTTTCGACGCGAGCTGGCTCGGACGGCTTGGCCTCGATGCCGATCTCGTCCATATGTCGGCGCTCGAGTACTGGGGCCGTATCAGCTTTCTGAAGGGTGGGATCGTCTTCAGCCGCTTCGTGACGACCGTGAGTCCGCAGTACGCGCGCGAGATCCAGACGCGCGAGTTCGGCTTCGGCTTCGACGGCATCCTGCGCAGCCGGGCGCACGATCTGGTCGGAATCCTCAACGGGATCGATTACGATCACTGGAATCCGGCGCGCGACCCGTACCTGTCGGTGCCCTACGACGCGTCACGCCTCGACGGCAAGGACGCGGCGAAGCGGCAGTTGCTGGAACTGGTCGGGTTGCCCGCCGGCGACGACGACCGATGCCGACCGCTCGTGGGGCTGATCTCGCGGATGGTCGACCAGAAGGGGTTCGATCTGCTGGCGGAGCTCGCGGACGAGCTGCCGCGGCTCGAGGCGTCGTGTGTCCTGCTCGGCACCGGCGAGCGGCGATATGAGGATCTCTGGCGGGACGTGGCGGCGCGGTACCCGGACCGGATCGCCGTCAGAATCGGCTTTGACGAGGCGCTGGCCCACCGCATCGAGGCGGGCGCCGACCTGTTCCTGATGCCCTCGCGCTTCGAGCCGTGCGGGCTCAATCAGATGTACAGCCTGCGCTACGGGACGGTGCCGGTGGTCCGCGCCACCGGCGGTCTTGCGGATACGGTCCGGGATGTCGATGCCGCGACCGGCGAGGGGACGGGGTTCACCTTTGCAGAGGCGTCCGCTGCGGCGCTGCTGGCGGCGCTCCGCCGGGCGCTCGCGAGGTACCGGGATCCGGCGGCATGGCGCCGAATCCAGCTCGCCGGGATGCGGCAGGACTTCTCCTGGGACGCGTCGGCCCGGCAGTATGCAGCGCTGTACGAAAGGGCTTACAATAAGTAAGTAACCTGTAAAGAGAGAAGGGACATGGCTTCGGACAAACTGAAGACCCTTACCGACAGCAATTTCGATCAGGAAATCCGCAGCGGGGTGACGCTCGTCGACTTCTGGGCCGAATGGTGCGGCCCGTGCCGGCGGATTGCGCCGATCGTGGAGCAGCTCGCGGGCGAGTACGAGGGGCGTGCCACGATTGCCAAGCTCAACGTCGACGAGAACCCGAACGTGCCCGGCCGCTTCATGATCCGAGGCATTCCGACGCTGCTGCTCTTCAAGAACGGGCAGCTCGCCGACACCCTCGTCGGTCTGGCGCCGAAGGAAACGATCGCGCAGATGCTCGAAAAGCACCTGTAACATTTGCGATTTGCGATTAAGTGATTGACGATTGAACCAAATCACAAATCACAAATCACGAATCACCAATGACAAGCGATCGCCGCGTCGTCATCATCGGTTCGGGGCCCGCCGGCCTCACCGCCGCGCTCTACGCCGCCCGCGCCAACCTCAAACCGCTCCTCATCGAAGGGCTGGAAGCGGGCGGGCAGCTCATGCTGACCACCATGGTCGAGAACTGGCCCGGATACCGTGACGGGATCATGGGGCCCGACCTGATGGCGGAAATGCGCGCACAGGCGCTCAGGTTCGGCACCGAGGTCATCGAGGGCAACGTCACCGCCGTCGATCTGGGGCAGCGTCCGTTGACGATTGCGATTGACGCCGCCGGGCGGATCACCACTGACGCGCTCATCATCGCGACGGGTGCGTCGGCGCGCTGGCTCGAGATCGGTTCGGACCGGAAGCTTTCGGGGCACGGGGTCTCGACGTGCGCCACGTGCGACGGCTACTTCTTTCGCGGGAAGCCGATCGCCGTCATCGG
The DNA here is from genome assembly GCA_016184455.1 of Acidobacteriota bacterium. Lineage (GTDB taxonomy): Bacteria > Acidobacteriota > Vicinamibacteria > Vicinamibacterales > UBA2999 > MELF01. The sequence continues at coordinate 12,231 of JACPCS010000015.1, read as the reverse complement.
CGGCGGCGACTCGGCGATGGAAGAGGCGATCTATCTGACGAAGTTCGCCTCAAAGGTCACCGTCGTCCATCGCCGCGATACGCTGCGGGCGTCGAAGATCATGCAGGACAAGGCGATCGCGAACCCGAAGATCGACTTCGTCTGGGATTCGGAGGTCGCGGAGATCAAGGACGTGGGCAGAGGCGAGGTGACCGGCATCGTCGTGCGCAACGTCAAGACCGGCCAGCTCCGCGAGCTGCCGCTCGACGGCGTCTTCATCGCGATCGGCCACACGCCGAACACGGCGCTCGTCAAGGGGCAGCTCGAGCTCGACGGCAACGGCTACATTGTCACGCACCACGGCACGCGCACGAGTGTGCCCGGCGTGTTTGCCGCCGGCGACGTGCAGGATCATGTGTATCGGCAGGCTGTGACCGCGGCCGGGTCCGGGTGCATGGCGGCGATCGACGCCGAACGGTACCTCGAGGGGATGCCGGAGCACGCGGAAACGGTCGGCGCGCCCCGGTCAGTCGAGGTGCGATCACCGCAGTAAGGCGGCATGTCGCGGGAAGTCGCGCGCCTGTTGGCCGTGATCGACGCGGCCTACTGGAAGTACGCGGCCCTGCGGCGGCTGACCCTTCGACAGGCTCAGGGTCACCCCGAGCGCAGTCGAGCGGTGACCGGCGGCCGCCGCGGATCGTTTCCACTCAAAGGATCGAACTGGTTTGCGCGCGGCGACGCGTCCGACGAACGCGCGTGGCGCGACGACGTGGCGCTGCTCCATCGCATGCACCGGTCGCTCCGCGACGCGGTCGCACGGCTGTCGGCAGCCGATCTCGACTGCATCCCGGCCGGCAGTACCGTCAGCGCGTTCGCCCTGCTGTCCGGCGTGGCGGCACACGACCTCTACCATGCCGGCCAAATCCAGCTGTTGAAGCGCCTCCAGCAGCGTACGTAGGGCGCGGCTTTACGCCGCGCGCGCCAAGGCGGGCCGTAAAGGCCCGCCCTCGGTGCGATTCAGTCGATCCAGCCGCCGCCGATCACGAGATCCCCGTCGTAAAAGACGACGGCCTGGCCGGGGGTGACGGCGGGCTGAGGGGCGTCGAAGATGAACTCGGCACGCGAGCCGTCCAGCGCGCGCAGCCGTCCGGACGCCGCGCGGTGGCGGTGACGGATCTGGGCGGAGGCAGACACCCATCCTGCCGGCGCGTCGACAGCGATCCAGTTCACCCCCGATGCCGTCAGCGTGGTGCGCTCGAGCGCGGCGCGCGGACCGACGGTGACCGTGCCGGTCTCGGCGTCGAGCTTCAGCACGTACAGTGGCGCGCCCGCCGCGATGCCGAGCCCCTTGCGCTGACCGACGGTGAACCGGTGGACGCCCGCGTGCCCCCCCAACACGCGGCCGCGCTCGTCGACGATGGGGCCCGGCCGCGGAGCCGCCGGCTCGTGACGGGCGACGAACGAGGCATAGTCGCCGTTCGGCAGGAAGCAGATCTCCTGACTGTCGGGCTTGTCGGCCACCTGGAGTCCGAGCCGCCGCGCCTCGGCGCGCACGGCGGGCTTGTGCAGCCCGCCTACGGGAAAGCTCGCCGCCGCGAGCTGATCCTGCGTCAGCGCAAAGAGGAAGTACGACTGGTCCTTGTCGGGATCCACGCTGCGCTTGAGCAGCCAGCGGCCATCGGGGCGCCGCTCGACCCTGGCGTAGTGGCCCGTTGCGACGTGGTCGGCGCCAAAGCCGCGCGCGCGATCCAGCAGCGTGGAGAACTTGAGATCGCTGTTGCAGCGCGCACACGGGAGCGGCGTGCGTCCGGCCGCATACTCCCGGACGAAATTCGAAATGACCGTCTCCTGGAAACGCCGCTCCAGGTTCAGGATGTAATGGGGAATGCCGAGCGCGTGTGCGACGCGCCGCGCGTCGTGCAGGTCGTCGAGCGTGCAGCAGCTGCCGAACGTCTGGCCGTCGCGCTGATCGTAGAGCTGCATCGACAGACCGATGGCGTGGTGCCCCTGCCCGGCCACGAGCGCTGCGGCGACCGACGAATCGACGCCGCCCGACATCGCGACAACTATGCGCATATCACACGGCTTCGGGCGCTAGGCTCTTGGCGTTGGCCAAAGCCCGAAGTCCACAGCCCTAAGCCCTCACAGGCGTCCGCGTCAGCGCGCGCAGCTTCTCGACCACGGCGGGGAGGACCGCGATGACCCGGTCGATCTCGGCCTCGGTGTTCGCGGCGCCCGGGCTGAAGCGGATGGAGTTCTGCGTCCGGTGCGGCGGGAACCCCATCGCCTTGAGGACGTGCGACGGCTCGAGCGTCCCCGACGAGCACGCCGACCCGGTGGAGACGGCGATCCCCTCCAGGTCGAGTGCGATGAGGAGCGACTCGGCCTCGATGCGATCGAAGCTGATGTTGGTGGTGTTCGGCACGCGCGGCGTGCGCGCGCCGTTCACTGCCGTCCCCGGCACGGCGCGGAGGATGCCCTCCTCCAGCCGATCGCGCAGCGTTGTGAGGCGGCCGGCCTCCTCGGCCATCTTGCCGCGGGCCAGTGCCGCGGCGGCACCCATGCCGACGATGCCAGGGACGTTCTCGGTGCCGGCGCGGCGGTTCCGCTCCTGCTTGCCGCCGGTGAGCACGGGCAGCAGCCGCAGGCCGCGGCGCATCCAGAGCGCGCCGATCCCCTTGGGCCCGTAAAACTTGTGCGCCGAAATCGACAGCAGGTCGACGCCGAGCGCCTTGACGTCGACGGGAATCTTGCCCGCCGACTGCACCGCGTCGGTGTGGAAGAGCGCCCCGCGCTCGTGGGCGATGCGCGCCAGCTCGGCGACGGGCTGCACCGTGCCGATCTCGTTGTTCGCGTGCATGATGGACACCACGGCCGTCTGGTCGGTCAGCGCCTCGCGCAGCGCGTCGGGCGCGACGATTCCCGTCCCGTCCACCGGCAGCAGCGTCGTCGACCAGCCGCGGCGCGCGAGCGCCTTCAGCGTATTCAACACGGCCTCGTGCTCGATTGCGCTGGCCACGAGGTGACGACGACCGGTCCGCTCGAGCGCCTCAGCCGCTCCGCGGATGGCGAGGTTGTCGCTCTCGGTGCCGCCGCTCGTGAAGACGACATCCGACGGCTCGGCGCCGATGAGGGCAGCGACCGCGCTGCGGGCCTCGTCGACGGCCGCCTTGGCCCGCTGGCCGAAGTGGTGGACGCTCGACGGGTTGCCGAACTCCTCCCGGAGCACGGCCACCATGGCGTCCGCCACGGCCGGGTGGAGCGGCGTCGTGGCGTTGTGATCCAGGTAGATGCGCTGCACGGATCGCCTCACGTCGCATCGTAGCATTCGCGCTAAGTCACAGCAATAAAACGCCCTAGACAATGATTTCTTCGCGCCGATATACTCTGTGGGCTCCGACCGAGGCGGACCCCCCTGAGTCACGGCATCGGATGGCGAGGCCCGGAACGCGGGTGACTCCAGGCCCTTCGGAGTGGAGGACGAACATGTGGAAGCGTGACGAAGCGGTGAAACCGACGAGCGGTCCGGTGGCCCCGACCGGGTCGGCGGTTGCGAGTCAGTTTGGCGGCAGCCCGTCGGCATCGCACCCCGAGCCGCGGCAGCACGGGAGGGAAGTCGTGAACATCGGCAAATCGGTCGTCATCAAGGGCGAGCTGAGCGGCAGCGAGGACCTCACGATCGAAGGGCAGGTCGAGGGGAAGATCGAGCTCAAGGAGAATGTGTTGACGATCGGCCCGAACGGCAAAATCAAGGCGCAGGTGTTCGCCAAGGCGCTGATCGTGCAGGGCGAGGTGAACGGCAACGTCACGGCGACCGAGAAGGTCGAGATCCGCGACGGCGGCTCGGTCGACGGAGACATCGTGGCGCCGCGCGTGGCCATTGCCGACGGCGCGCATTTCCGCGGCAGCGTCGACATGCAGCGCAAGGCCACGCCGCAGGCTGGGTCGCCGCCGCGCCCGGCCGGCGCGCCCGCTCCTGCAGCGCAGACGCAGACGCCGGCCACACAGGTCGCGCAGCCCGCCGCGCGCTAGGCATGTGTGATGCGCGATTTGTGATTAGTGATCACAAGTTGTCGTGGCCCCACCAAGGTTCTCGACCGGTTTCTGACGGGCCTGGCTGGCCGGCCGCAGCCGATCCTGCTCGACCTCGGCCCCGTGGTCGGCACCAACGTCACGTTCTTCGGCGAAGAGATGGGCTGCAAGATCCTCGTCGAGGACCTCTCGAAGGATGTCGATCGGCACGTGGCCGACGCGACGCTCGACGCGCTGCCCGCCTTTCTCGATACCCGCTTTCCGCAGGAGGGCGAAACGATCGACGGCATTCTGTGCTGGGACATCTTCGACTACCTGGATCGCGCGTCTGCGGAGCGGCTGGCCCGCCAGTTGAAGCGGGTGCTCCGGCCCGACGGTGTGCTGCTCGCGTCCTTCCGCACCGCTGTGGCGCCGGCGCCCCGGGGGGCGTCACGACCGACCTACACGAAGCATGTCGTGGTCGACCGCGGGCATCTGCAGCACCGGCCGTACGCGGGATTGCGGCCGAAGCAGCCGCCGCTCGTCAACCGCGACATTCAGCGGATGTTCGAGCCGCTCCGGATTACCGAGAATTTCCTGCTGAAGAACAACCTCCGCGAAGTCCTCTTCCGCAAACCCTCAGCCATCTGAGAATCTTCGATTTTCGATCCACACATCGGAAAAAACGCCAGATCACGATATAAACATCGTGATCCGAGCATTTCCAATGCGTAAATCGAAAATCGAAGATGTGTAGATGGGACGCCCCGTCATCGCCCTGCTGACCGACTTCGGCACCAAGGACCACTACGCCGGTACGATGAAAGGCGTCGCGCTCGGGATCTGCCCCGAGGCGACGTGCGTGGATATCACGCACGACATCCCGCCGCACGATCTCCTGGCGGGCGCGCTGGAGCTGGCCGCCTCGTACAAGTACTTCCCTCCGGGAACCGTGTTCCTCGTCGTGGTGGATCCAGGTGTCGGCTCGGCCCGTCGCCCGATCGCGGCGGAGGCGGGCGCGTACCGGTTCGTGGCGCCGGACAATGGCGTACTCACGCTCGTCTTCCGTGAGACGCCTCCGAAACGGGTGGTGGAGCTGACGGAGCGGCGGTATGCCCGCCCGACGGTGAGCCGGACCTTCGAGGGGCGCGACCGGTTCGCACCCGCTGCGGCGTGGCTGGCCCGCGGCATCGATTTGAGCGGCCTCGGACGACTGCTGACGACGTGGCAGCTGCTGACCGTCCCGGAGCCGTCGGTGGGTGAGAGGGAGATCGTCGCAGAGGTGCTGCGGGTCGATCGGTTCGGCAACCTGGTGACGAACGTCGACCGTCGCATCTTCGAGCGATTCGCCGAGGGCGGTGCCATCGAGATCGTGGCGGGGACCGAAGCGGTGGGCAAAGTCGTCGCGACCTATGCCGATGCGGAGCCGGGTGCGGTCTGCGCGCTGTTTGGAAGCTCCGAGCAGCTCGAGATCGCGGTGAACGGCGGGAGCGCTGCCGAGCGGCTCGGCCTCGCCCGCGGCGCGCGGATCAGCATTTCGCGGACGTAGAGTCCCGTAGGCCGGGTCTCGCGGCAGGCACAGGCTATCTGCCGCAGACCCGGCAGACCGATCGGGCTGGAAGACTCCGGCGGGTCTGCCTCGCCGCGATCGCCGCTCGGCGAGACCCGCCCTACGTGCGACGGAGTTGTGGTACGTTTGGCCGGATGGTCAACTTCGACCTGACCGAAGACCATCGACTCCTCGAGCAGTCCATCCGCGAGTGGGCGGACCGGGACGTGGCACCCCGGATTCACGATCTCGATCGCGCCCACCGGTTCGACTCCGGCATCCTGCCCCAGATGGCGGCGCTCGGTCTGCTCGGGATTTCGATTCCCGCGGAATACGGCGGCGCCGGCATGGACTATCTGGCCCTCGGCCTCGCGTGCGAGGAGCTCGAGTACGTCGACACGTCGCTGCGCGTGATCATGTCGGTGCACGCGGCGCTCAATTCGCTGACGCTGCTCACCTGGGGATCCGAGGATCAGAAGCAGCGATATCTCACACCGCAGGCGCAGGGAAAGAAGATTGCCAGCTACGGGCTGACCGAGCCGGCTGCCGGAAGCGACGCGCGCGGCATTCAGACCGTAGCGGTCACGCACGGCGATCGGTATCTGCTGACGGGCGAGAAGATGTGGATTTCCCTCGCCGACGTCGCCGACAACTTCCTCGTCTTCGCCTGGACCGACCTCGAGAAGAAGAGACAGCGCGACGCCTCAGGGATCAGCGCGTTCATCGTCGAGCGCGCGTTCAAGGGGTTTTCGAGCGGCACGCTCAAGGAGAAATGGGGCATCCTGGCGGGCAACACCGGCTTCTTCACGATGGAGGAGGTCGAGGTGCCCCGCGAGAACCTGGTCGGGCGGGAAGGCGAGGGCTTCAAGATCGCGATGTTCGCGCTCGATCAGGGCCGGTACACCGTCGCCGCGGGTGCGACCGGGCTCATACGCGCCTGCCGCGATGCCAGCGTGAGGTACGCGAAGGCGCGCAAGACGTTCGGCGTCGAGATCGGCGAGCACCAGCTCGTCAAAGAGATGATCGCCCAGATGGAATCGGACTATCAGGCGGCGCGGCTCCTCTGGCTGTACGCCGGCTGGCTCAAGAACGTCGGCCGGCGCAATACCAAGGAGACGGGGCTCGCCAAGTGGTTCGCCACGGTCGCCTCGGAGCGGGCGGCGAGCGACGCCGTCCAGGTCCATGGTGCCAACGGCTACTCCGACGAGTATCCTGTCGGCCGGTTCTATCGCAACTGCAAGGGCGCGGTGATCTACGAAGGGACGCGCGAGATCCACAAGATCATGCAGGCAGACTACCTGCTCGGGTATCGAGCGGATCGGCCGACGCGCTGCACGCTGCCGGCCTGGAACGGAGAGAAAAGTCTGAGGCCTGGGGCCTGAGGCCTGGGGCCTTTCGATGGGGAGGGCGCAATGACGATCACGCGGACGGTTGATTCTCACGACGCGCGAACCGACGAGCGGAACGGCCGCCGTTTCATGGACGCCGATCTGTCGCTCGATTTCCTCCGGGTGGTGGAGCAGGCCGCCATCGCGTGCGCCCAGACGATGGGGCAGGGCGACCGGCACAAATCGGATCAGGTGGCGGTCGAGGCGATGCGGCGCGAGATGGACTCCGTGCCCATTGACGGGACGATCGTCATCGGCGAGGGAGAACGCGACGAGGCGCCGATGCTCTACATCGGCGAGAAGGTCGGCATGGCGCACAAGGCGCCGAATGGCCGCGTGTTCCCCGAGATCGACATCGCCGTGGATCCGCTCGAGGGGACGAACCTGTGCGCCACGGGCGCGCCGAACGCAATCGCCGTCCTCGCGGCCTCCGAGCGCGGCGGCCTGCTGCACGCCCCCGACATCTACATGGAGAAGCTCGTCGTCGGCCCCACGTCGAAGGACGTCATCGATCTGGACGCGCCGGTGCGCTTCAACCTGCGCGCGATCGCGCAGGCGCTCGGGCGCGGCGTGGAGGATCTGGTCGTCATCGTGCTCGATCGACCGCGGCACACGCAGCTCATTGACGAGATCCGCGCCACCGGCGCCCGCATCCGGCTGATTGGCGACGGCGATCTCTCGGCAGGCATTGCGGCGGCGGTGGTCGGGAGCGGCGTGCACGCGGTCATGGGGATCGGCGGCGCCCCTGAAGGCGTGCTGACAGCCGCGGCGATGCGGTGCCTCAATGGCGAGATCTTGGCGCGCCTCGTGATCACCAAGCCCGAGGACGAGGAGCGGTGCCGCGCGATGGGGATTGGCGATCTGAAGCGCATCTACCGGGCGAAGGATCTCGCCTCCGGCGAGCGCATCATCTTTGCCGCGACGGGCGTGACCGACGGCACGCTGATGCGCGGCGTGCGCTTCTTCGGCGACGGCACGCGCACGACGTCGCTCGTCATGCAGATGCACCCGCACCAGATCCGGTTCATCGACAGCATCCAGGTGAATCCGGCCAAGGATGTGAAGATCCGCTTCTAGTGCATTCCTGGAAGCGCAACCAGGCAGCCATCACCGCGGCTGCGTTCGTCGGCTTCACCGGCTTCACGCTGGTGATGCCGTTCCTTCCTCTGTACATCCGGCAGCTGGGCATCACCGACATCGGCGAGATCGCGCTCTGGACGGGGATGACGCTCGGCGTCTCGCCCGCGATCGCGGCGCTCACGGCACCGCTCTGGGGACGCGTCGGCGACCGGTTCGGCAACAAGATCCTCGTCCAGCGCTCGCTCATCAGCTTCATCGTCGTGATGACGTCGATGGCGCACGTGACCGCCGCGTGGCATCTGTTCGCGCTGCGGGCGATTCAGGGTGTCTTTGCCGGCTACGGGCCGCTCACGCTCTCGATGGCGGCGCTCTCGGCGCCGCGCGAGAAGATGGCGCTCGCGATCGGTACCGTGCAGACGGCCCAGCGCATGGGGCCGGCCATCGGCCCGGTCATCGGCGGCGTGCTCGCCCCGCTGTTCGGCCTGCGGAACTCGTTCTACGTGGCAGCGGGGTTCTACTTCGTGGCGTTCGTGATGATTACGGCGATGTACAAAGAGCCGGCGCGACCGCCACGCACGAGCGAGCGGCCGGAGCGGACGCCATTTGCGTCGGTTCTCGCGTTCGAGAATTTCCTGCTCGTGATGGTGGTGCTGTTCGGGCTTCAGCTGGTCGACCGGAGCTTCGGGCCCGTGCTGCCGCTCCATCTCGGCCAGTTGGGCTATTCCGCAGACGGGGTGCCGGTCGTCGCGGGCGTGCTCTTTTCCGTGCTCGCGTTCACGACGGCGCTCGGCAATCAACTCTCGAGCCGGCTGTTGAAACGGCACTCGCCGCGCGTGGTGATCGCGTGGGCCGTGATCGCCGCGGCGGCGGCGCTCACGCTGTTTCTCCTGTCGGCCGCGCTCGGACTGCTGATCGCATCGCTGGCCGTCGTCGGGCTCTCCATTGGCACGGCGATTACGACCGCGTATACCGCCGGCGGCGCGGTGCTGCCACGCGACGTGCACGCAACCGGCTTCGGCTTCCTCACCAGCGCCTCGCTGACCGGGGTGGCGATCAGTCCGGTGTTGAGCGGCCTCCTCGCGGCGCACAGCATTCGCGCCGTGTTCGCCGCCGCCGCCGTCGTCCTCGGCATCCTCGCGGTCGTGGTGCGCCGCGTGATGGTGGAGCGGAACCCGCCGGTGGAGTCTGCCCCGGCGGTCGAAGAAAGCTGAGAATCTACGTGGCCTCCGGCTTTAGCCGGACCGGGGCCGGGCTCGCTGCCAGCGGGCGTACGCCTGGCGCACGTACGCAAGCCGGGCCGCGGCCGTGGGGTAGCGCCGCGTGAACCAGCGCACGAGCGCCAGCACGTCCTCCCGCTCCTCGGCGGCAATCGGGCGCGCCAGAGCGTCCCGCACCTCGTCTGACGAGACTGGCGTGTTGAGGGCCTGGTCAATGGCGGGAGGGATCAGGAACGCGCCTCCTTCAGAATGCGCAGTAACCGAATGTCCTCCAGATCTTTCGGGCGGGGCGCCACCTGCTTCGTCAGGATCAGATCGTCAACGTCCGGCACGCAGACGCTGACATCATCGAGCACGACGGCCTTCCGCCGCCGCCAGACGTCGTCGAACTCGACGAGCTGACCGTCCACGGTCGTCAGGGACCTCGCCACCAGAACGTCGATGTGCTCGTCGTTCTCCAGCACATAGCGCCCTCGCCGACGAGCCTCGTCCGCCGTGCGCGAAGGCCGCAGATCGTACGCGGTCGCCACCGCGTTGAACCCTTCGATGCCGTCGATGTCGATCCAGAAGTCGTAATCGGCGGTCAGCACCGGTAGACCCAGGAACACCAGCGCGCGGCGGCCAATGAGCAGGGCACGCACGCCGCTGTGGTACACGGCGCGAAAAAAGTGAACTTCATCGAAGACCGACGGCTCCACGGGGTTCTGATTATACCGGCGAGATCTGAGGAGCCATCTCAGGGCTTGGGCTCGGGCAGCCCGACCTTGCGGCGCAACTCGGCGAAGAATGGATCGTCGCGCATCGGGTCGTTCCAGGGTGCGTGTGGGATTCCATCGCACGGTGGTTCCCAGTTCACTCGTCCAGTTTTTCGTCGCGCCTCCCCTTGTGCTTTCTGCGCCTCCACGGCCGCTTCGTCCTGTCCTCGTGCACGCCGCCGGTCTGCCGTGGCAGCGGCACGCGCGGCTTCGCGGGCTTTGCGCGCGGTCGTCGCCGGGGCGGCACGAGGTGAGATGCTATCGTATTGACGTAGCGCATGTCCGATCGCCACGCGATGTACGCACCACGCACCGAGCGCGCCGCACTCGTCGGCCTCGTCACCGCGGCCGGCCGCCGCGTTGACGCGGATCACTCGATGGACGAGCTGGCGGGACTGGCAGAGGCGGCCGGTGCGCAGGTCGTCCTGCGCGTGCTGCAGGAGCGGCCAAAGCCGGATCCGGCGACGTTCATCGGGAGCGGGAAGGTTGCGGCCCTCGCCGCAGCGTGCGCCGAGGCCGACGTCGACGTCGTGATCTTCGACAGCGAGCTGACGCCCGCGCAGTTGCGTCAGCTCGAGGAGCGGCTCGACCGCACAGTGGTCGACCGCACCCAGCTCATTCTCGACATCTTCGCGCGCCGGGCCAAGACCCGGGAAGGCAAGTGGCAGGTCGAGCTGGCGCAGCTGAAGTACCTGCTGCCGCGGCTCGTGGGGGCCGGCACGGCGCTCTCCCGGCTCGGCGGCGGCATCGGCACGCGCGGGCCGGGCGAGACGAAGCTCGAGACCGATCGGCGGCGGATCCGCACGCGCATTCAGGCGATTCAGCGCGAGATCGACCACGTCCGCCATCGCCGCTCGCAGCTCCGCGAGCGGCGGCACAAGCAGTCGGTCCCGACCGTCGCGCTGGTCGGCTACACGAACGCCGGCAAGACGACGCTCTTCAACCGGCTGACACACGAGCACGCCCTGGCGTCCGACGCGCTGTTCGTGACGCTCGATCCACTGCTGCGCCGGGTGCGGCTGCCCGATCGCCGCGAGCTGCTCGTCTCCGACACGGTCGGCTTCATCGATCGTCTGCCGCACGCGCTGGTCGCGGCGTTTCGTGCCACACTCGAAGAGGTGGTCGAGGCGGATGTGGCGCTGCACGTCATCGACGCAGGAGCGCCCGAGCGTGAGCGGCAGGTCGCCGCAGTGCGGCGCGTGCTGGACGAAGTCGGCGCATCCGAGGTGCCGGTGCTCGACGCCTACAACAAGATCGATACGATCACGGCGGATGAACGCCGGCGCATCGCGGCGCATGACCCGGGCGCGGCGCTGATCTCGGCGCGAACCGGCGAAGGGCTGGGCGAGCTCGTGCAGATGATCGCCTCGCGGCTCGCGCTCGACACGCGCCGGATTACGATTGCGTTCGACAGCGGCAATGCGTTCGACCGCGAGCAGATTGCACGCCTGTACCGGGTGGCGCGCGTCGTGAGCCACATCGCGACCAACGGACGCGTGGTGATAGAGGCCGACGTTCCGCGCCGCTACATTGCGCGCCTGACCACCCCGGCGCCGCCGCCCTTCGACGATGCTCAGGGCGCCCCGACCCTTCGACAAGCTCAGGGTCGCCCCGAGCAGGGTCGAGGGGCGAGCGAAGTCAAGGGACGGAGGAGAGTGTAGATGGGCGCTAAGCGCGTTGTACTGGTCGTCCTGACGATGGCGTTCGCGGGCGCGTGCGCGACGCGGACGGCGCCGCCGCCTCCCGCCGCGCCACGGTATCCCGAGTTCATCTATCCGGTCGTGCCGCGGGAGCTCGCCGCGTCGGCGCAGGCCACCCGTATCGACGTCGGATGGCGGTACCTGCAGAGCGGCGACCTCGGCAGCGCCGAACGTGAGTTTGCGGCCGCCCTGAAGCGGACGCCGACCTTGTACCCCGCACGGGCGGGCGGCGGCTACGTCGCGCTCGCCCGTCAGGACTACCCACAGGCGCTGGTGGCTTTCGAGGCGGTCGTGCAGAACGCCCCGACCTACGTGCCGGCGCTCGTCGGCCGCGGCCAGGCGCTCCTCGCGCTCGACCGCGACGCGGCCGCGCTCGAGGCATTCGAGGCCGCACTGGCAGTCGACCCGTCGCTCCCGGACCTGAGGCCGCGCGTCGACGTGCTCCGCTTCCGGAGTCTGCAGACGATCATCGAGGGCGCGCGGACCGCTGCCGCGGCCGGGCGGCTGGACGAGGCGGATCAGGCGTACGCGAAGGCGCTCGCGGCCTCGCCC
>JACPCS010000125.1 GCA_016184455.1 Acidobacteriota bacterium | reverse complement strand
TGCTCGCTCTCTCGGGTACCCATCGCCATGCGCAACAGTGTAGTACGACGGATCGATCGTGTCGATCCCTAACTCAGACTTTCACCACGGGCTGCTAGGTGGTGGGCTTGGCAGAGGCGTCGCTCTTGCCGCCCGTCTCGCTCTTCGCGTCGGTCTTCTTGTCTCCCCCGTCGCTCGTGGCGTCAGCGCTTTTCGTGCTCGACGGAGACGACTCCGACTTCGCCTTCCGGGCGTAGTCGGTGATGTACCAGCCGGACCCCTTGAACTGAATCGCCGGCGACGAGAGCAGCCGGCGCACCGGCCCCTTGCCGCACACCGCGCAGGCGTCCACCTCCGGATCGCTGAACCGGCGAATGAGCTCGAAGTGCTGGCCGCACGCGCCGCATTCGTACTCGTAGAGCGGCATGCGCTACTCCAGCACCGCGGCCGAGCTGTCGTCGAGCAGAAGGCGGCGATGCGCCCAGAACGGCGCGTTGCCCTGCCCGAGCACCGCATCGTGAAAGGCCCGCAGCGAGAACTTGCCGTCCTGCGCGTCCGTGTAGTCCCGACGAAGCTTCAGCATCATCAACTTCCCCACCGAGTACACGAGGTACGTCGGGTCGAACGTGCCGCGCTCGGCTTCGCGGCGCGCCGTCGCTTCCTCCAGAAACGCCTCGTCGCGGAAGAAGCGCATGCCCTGCTCCACCGAGAGGTCGTCGCAGTGCAGCCGGATCGCGACCACGAAGCGCGCCAGCCGCACGAGCGACTCCGCGAGCTGTCCGAGCTTGAACGTGTGATCGCCGCGGCGGAAGCCGGCGTCGGCCATCATCTGCTCGCAGTAGTGCGCCCAGCCCTCGACGAACGAAGCGGGGGCGAACAGCACCGACTTGCGCACCTTCGACTCGACGCGGCGCAGGTGCTGATAGTGGAGGTAATGCCCCGGATAGACCTCGTGGATCGAGATGGTCCAGAGCGTCGGGACGTTGAAGTCCCGCATGTGCTCCTCCTGCCGCTCCGGCGGCCACCGCTGATCGACGTCGGTCAGGTAGTAGTACGCGCGGCTCGGCTTGGGCTCGAACGGGCCCGGCGTCCACATGCTCGCAAACGCCCACCGATAGAACTCTGGCGACGGGGCGACGACGACAGGCTCCGCGTCGGGAATCGACACGATTGACTGCCGCTCGAGGAACGTGGCGAGCTCGCGCACCTGCTCCTGCGCCACGCTGACGAGCTGCCCCGGCGCCGGATGATCGTCTTTCGCACGCCGCCACGCGCTGATCGGATCGCTGCCGTTCATGCGTCCGGCGACGGTGCGGAATTCTTCCTGTACCTCGTGCAGCTCGCGCATCGCGATCGCCAGCAGCCGGTCCGCGTTGAGCGTAATGCCCTCTTCCAGCTTGAGCTTCTGCGCGAATGCTTCGGGACCGAGGCGGAACGACGCCTTCGCGCGCGACGCGAGATCGGTCTCGAGGTAGTCGATGTAGCCGGTGAGCGCGTGGATCGCTTCGGCCGACGTATCGGCGAGATCGGCCAGGACGTGGAGATCGTCGAGCGTGGCAAACGCGCGCGGCAGGTCGCTCTCGATGAATTTCAGGACGCCCCGCCACGTTTCGAGACCGATCTTGACGAAAATCCCGGGACACTCGCGGATGTTCTCTCGAGCGGCCTCGACCAGCCTCGCCGTCTGCCGGAGCTTCGACACGACACGGCGCGCGCGCTCCTGCTCGGGCGCGTAGTGGAACAGCGCCTGGCCGGCCAGGCTGATGCCCAGCGTGTCGGCGTAGAGCTGAGGGTTGCGCTCCCACGTCCGCACCGTCTCCAGCTCGTACATGCGGGCGTCGATGTTCGCCGCGACGATGGTGCGCTCCACCTGCTCGGCGGGAGGGAGCAGCGCGGGGTCGATCTGCTGGAGCCGGCGGCCGAAGCCGGCCAGGGCGCGGACGTGCGCCTCTATCGAGGTCCGGCTGAGGTCCTCGAGCAGGTCGTCGTGGAGGTGCACTCCGTCCATGCTCGCCTGGCTCGGGAGGACTTCATAGAGATAGGCGAGGTAATCGTCGACAAAGTGCGGGAGTGGCTCCGATGGGTACATGCCGGGTCATGGCTGGCGCTCTGCATCTCCGCTCCGTGAGCGCTCATCTCACAATGGTACAATAAGTTTCCGCCCGATGCCCGGCACGTTGTTCCTGGTCGCCACCCCCATCGGCAACCTCGAGGACATCACGCTGCGGGCGCTTCGGGTGCTGCGCGAAGCAGACGTGATCGCCGCCGAGGACACTCGCCGGACCGCGAAACTACTCGCCCACTACGCGATTTCGACGCCGTCGCTCAGCTTCCACCAACACAACACCCGCACCCGCCTGCCCCAGCTGCTGGCACGCCTGGAACGTGGCGATCGCATCGCGCTGGTCACGGATGCAGGCACACCCGGCATCTCCGATCCGGGCGTTGAGCTGGTCCGCCGCTGCGCCGAGCAGGGGATCGCGGTCGACCCGATCCCGGGTGCAAGCGCTCCCCTTGTCGCCGTCATCGCCTCCGGCTTTCCAACCGAGCCCTTGACCGTCTTTGGGTTTGTTCCTGCTCGGGCGAAAGACCGAAGAACGTGGCTGGAGCAGCTGCGATCAATCCCACATACCGTCACCTTCTTCGAGGCCCCGCACCGGATAAGGCAAACCTTGTCAGAGGCGGCCACGATATTTGGTATAAGACCTATCGTCGTCGGCCGAGAACTGACGAAGGTCCATCAGCGTTTCTACCGCGGCACTGCAGCTGATTTAATTGAGCAAATAGCAGATGCCGTCGGAGAGTTCACCGTCGTGGTTGGCCCGGCGCCCTCTGCTACTAGGCGAGAACATCAGGCAGACGACCAAGAGATTGCCAACGAATTTGGGCAATCAACAGCACGTTGTCTCGCGCGCCGACGCTCGGCCGTCGCCACCCTCGCCCGTAAGTATGGTCGTTCGACCAATGAAGTCTATGCCATCCTTGAGCGCATGAAGAGATCCGGCGTATGACCAAAGACGCCGCCGGCTCTGACCTTCACGTCGTCATCCTGGCCGCCGGGCAAGGCACCCGGATGAAATCCGGCCTTCCCAAGGTCCTCCACGCCATCGCCGGCCGCCCCATGGTCGACCACGTGCTCCGCACGGCGGCGGCGATCTCGCCGGCCACGACGACGCTGGTCATCGGCCACGAGGCGGAGGCCATTCGCGGTCACCTCCGGGAGCAGGAGGGGCTCCAGTTCGCCGTCCAGGAACCGCAACTCGGAACCGCGCACGCCCTCCAGCAGACGGCCCCGGTTCTGGACGGGCAGACGGGCACACTGATTCTGCTGTCGGGCGATGTGCCCTTGCTGCGCCCGGCCACCTTACGGCGCCTCCTCGAGGTCCATCGAGGCGCCAAAGCGGCAGCCACAGTGGTCACCGCCGTCGTCGAACGGCCGTACGGCTACGGCCGAATCGTCCGCACCTCCGGCCGGATCGCCCGCATCGTCGAAGAGCGGGACGCCTCCCCCGCCGAGCGGCAGATTCGCGAGATCAACAGCGGCATCTATGCGTTCGACCTCCCGCCGCTGTTCGACACGCTGCGGACGATCGCCGCAACGAATGCGCAGGGAGAGTACTACCTCACCGATCTGATTGCCGCGTACCGCCGGCGGCGACGTCCGGTGGAAACGCTTGTCGTCGACGATCCTCGCGAGGTCCGCGGGGTGAACAGCCGCACTGAGCTCGCGGAAGTGAGCGCCACCATGAGACAGACCAAGAACGAGGAATTGATGGCGGCCGGCGTCACGCTCATCGATCCGGCCACCACCTACATCGACCCGGACGTCACCATCGGCGCCGACACGGTGATACACCCTGGTGTGGCGATCCAGGGACAGAGCAGGATCGGCGCCGCCTGCGAGATTCACGCGTATGTCCGTATCGTCGATACGGAAATCGCAGACCGGGTGACGATCCACAACTTCTGCCTCATCATTGGTGCGCGGGTTGCAGAAGGCGCGTCCATCGGGCCGTTTGCGCACCTCCGGCCGGAGACCGAGGTCGGCCAGGCGGCCAAAGTAGGCAATTTCGTGGAATTGAAGAAGACCACGCTGGGCCCCGGCTCGAAGGCGAATCACCTGTCCTACCTGGGCGATGCCACCATCGGGCCGAACGTCAACGTGGGCGCTGGAACCATTACCTGCAACTACGATGGGCGGACCAAGCATCAGACGGTGATCGAGGAAGGCGCGTTCATCGGCAGCGATACGCAACTCGTGGCGCCAGTGCGGATCGGCAGGGGCGCGTACGTGGCCGCCGGCTCATCCATCACCGAGGACGTGCCGGCGGGCGCGCTCGGCATCGCGCGCGGCCGCCAGACGAACATCGAGGGCTGGGTGGAACGGAAGAAGAATGCGGGCTGAGGCCTGAGGCCTGGGCCCTGAGGCCTGTTTATGTGCGGAATCATCGGCTACATCGGCGCCAAGCCCGTCGTGCCCGTGCTGCTCGACGGGCTGCGCCGCATGGAATATCGTGGCTACGACTCGGCGGGTGTCGCCGTGGTCAGCCCCGAAGGCATCGCGCTCCGGCGTTCGGCGGGAAAGCTGTCGAACCTCGAGAACGCGATTCGCACGCAGCCGGTCGACGGTTTGTACGGTGTGGGCCACACGCGGTGGGCGACGCACGGCCGTCCGACGGAAGAGAACGCCCACCCGCACCGCGACTGCACGGGCCGCATCGTCGTCGTCCACAACGGCATCATCGAGAACTATCTGGAGCTCAAGGCGGAGCTGCAGGCGCAGGGCCACGAGTTCAAGACCGAGACCGACACCGAAATCGTGGCGCACCTCGTCGAGCGCGAGATGCGTGACGATGGCCTCGAGAACGCGGTGCGCCGCGCTCTCGGGCTCATGCGCGGTATGTTTGCGCTCGTGCTCGTGTCGGTGGAGGACCCGGAGAAGATTGTCGCGGTCCGCAACGGTCCGCCGATCGTCGTCGGCCTCGGCCAGGACGAGTTCTTCGTGGCATCCGACATTCCCGCGATCCTCTCGCACACACGCGACGTCGTGTTTCTGGGCGACGAGGAGATGGCGGTGATCACGCGCTCCGGCGTGCAGTTCACCGACTTTCACGGCCGTGCGGTCTCGAAGACGACGCAGCGCGTGATGTGGGATCCGATCGCGGCGGAGAAGGGCGGGCACAAGCACTTCATGCTCAAGGAGATCTACGAGCAGCCCGCCGCCGCGCGCGACACGATTCTCGGCCGCGTCTCGCTCGACCGCGGCCGGATCTTCCTCGAGGAGTTGAACATCCCCGACGAGACGCTCCGCACGCTCGAAAAGGTCACCGTCATCGCGTGCGGGACCTCGTGGCATGCGGGGCTGGTGGGGAAGTATCTGATCGAGGCGCTGGCACAGCTCCCTGTCGAGGTCGACTACGGCTCCGAGTATCGCTATCGGAACCCGATCGTCGCCGGACGGGAGCTGGCGATCGTGATCACGCAGTCTGGCGAAACGGCTGACACGCTGGCGGCCCTCCGGGAAGCGCGGCGCAAGGGTGCCGCCACGATCGCCATCTGCAACGTCGTCGGGAGCATGGCGACGCGCGAGGCGAGCGGCACCGTGTACACGCATGCCGGTCCGGAGATTGGCGTCGCGTCCACCAAGGCGTTCACCTCGCAGCTCGTGGCGCTTCAGCTCCTGGCGTTGTACCTGGCGCAGGTCCGCGGCACGCTCGCGATCGAGGAGATCCGTCGACACATCGCAGAGCTGCTGAAGATCCCCCACCTGCTGGAGCAGGCACTGAAGGCCTCGGCGCCAACCGAAAAGATTGCCGAGCGGTTCCATAACCACAGCGACTTCCTGTTCCTGGGGCGGGGCATCAACTATCCGATCGCGCTCGAGGGCGCACTGAAGCTCAAGGAGATTTCCTACATTCACGCCGAAGGGTATCCGGCAGGCGAGATGAAGCACGGACCGATCGCGCTCATCGACGAGCAGATGCCGGTCGTGGCGCTCGCCCCGAACGACCATGTGTTCGAGAAGATGATCGGCAACGTGCAGGAGGCCAAGGCGCGAGGCGGGTCGGTGATTGCCATCACGACCGAAAACGACTCGCGAATGGCCGCCGTCCTCGACGCGCGCGACCTGATGCTGGCCATGCCGCAGACCACGCCGCTCCTGACCCCCGTGGTGATGACGATTCCGCTGCAGCTGCTGGCGTACCATATCGCGGTGCGCCGCGGCTGCGACGTCGATCAGCCCCGCAACCTCGCCAAGAGCGTGACGGTCGAATAGGTCCGGCTGGACGACGGTAGAATGAAGGCTTGGATCTCCTTGCAAGCCTCAATCCCGAACAGCAGGAAGCGGTTCTCCATACCGACGGCCCGCTGGTGATCCTCGCGGGCGCGGGATCGGGCAAGACGCGGGTCATCGCGCACCGGATCGCATATCTCATCAGCACGGCCGCCTGCGCGCCCGATCGGATCCTGGCGGTCACCTTCACGAACAAGGCGGCGGAGGAGATGCGGACGCGCGTCGAGACCCTGCTTGGCGCCGACTGCCGGCAGCTCTGGATCTCCACCTTTCATGCGTTGTGCGCGCGGCTGCTGCGGCGCGAGGCCCCTCACATCGGTCTGTCGCGCGATTTCGTCATCTACGACTCGACCGACCAGCTCACCGTGGTCAAGCAGGCGATGCGGGGGCTCGGACTCGACGACTCGGCGGTGCAGCCGCGGGTCGCGCTGTCGCGGATCAGCCACGCGAAGAACCGGATGGAAGGCCCCGAGGCGTTCGCGGCCAACTCGTGGAGTCCGCGCGACCAGCAGATAGGCGCCTTGTACGAGCGCTACCTGCGGGCGCTCCGCGACGCCAACGCCCTCGATTTCGACGATCTCCTGCTGAAGGCCGTGGAGCTCTTCGAGCGCGCCGAGCCGGTGCGCCAGCGGTACGCCGAGAAGTTCCGGTATCTCATGGTCGACGAGTATCAGGACACGAACCGGCCCCAGTATCTCCTCGTCCAGCGGCTGGCCTCGCGGTATCGCAACATCTGTGTGGTCGGCGATCCCGATCAGTCGATTTACAAGTGGCGCGGCGCCGACCTGCGGAACATCCTCGACTTCGAGCACGACTTCCCCGAGGCGACGATCGTGCGGCTCGAGCGGAACTACCGCTCGACACAGATCATCCTCGACGCGGCGACAGCCGTCATCTCGCAGAATCGCAATCGCAAGGAGAAGCGGCTGTATACGGACCGGACCGGCGGTGCGCGCGTGCTGTACTACCGCGCCGGCGACGACCTGGACGAGGCCGATTTCGTCGCCCGCATCGCACGCGACGCGCTCCACGAGGACGTCGAGACGACGGTCGCGGTCCTCTACCGCACGAACGCGCAGTCGCGCACGATTGAAGACGCCCTCCGGCGCGCGGGCACCGACTACAAGATCATCGGGGGCGTGCGCTTCTACGAGCGCAAGGAAATCAAGGACGCGCTCGCGTACCTGAAGCTCGTGCTCAACCCGCACGACAACGTCAGCCTGCGCCGCGTCATCAACGTGCCGGCGAGGGGGATCGGCAAGGCCGTCATGGAATCACTCGACGCGCTGGTGGAGGCGACGCATGCGTCGCCCCTTCTCGATGAGACTCCTCCCGCCGACTCGCTCTGGTCGCGCCTCGTCTACGCGGTCGATCGGCGCGTGCTGGCGCCGCGCGCTACCGCGTCGCTCGCCACGTTTCGCGATCTGATCGTCGGGCTCACGGACATGGCGGCGCGAGAGTCGGTGTCGATCGCGCTTGGAAAGGTCATCGACCAGAGCGGCTACCTCCAGGATCTGCGCGAGGAACGAAGCGAGGAAGCGGACAGTCGCATCGAGAACCTCATGGAGCTGGTCTCCGCGGCGCGCGAGTACGAGGCGCGGATGCCGGAGCCGACGCTCGCCGGCTTCGTCGACCAGCTCTCGCTGCTGTCGGACGCGGACGAAGAGGAGGGCTCCGGCAACGCGCGTGTGCTGATGATGACGATGCACAGCGCCAAGGGGCTCGAGTTCCCGATCGTCGTCATGACCGGTCTCGAAGAGGGCCTCTTTCCGCACTCGCGCTCGTCGGACGAGGAGGCGGAGCTCGAGGAGGAACGGCGCCTCTGCTACGTCGGCATTACGCGCGCGCAGCGGCGGCTGGTCATGACCTCCGCCGCCCGTCGGCGTGTCTTCGGCGAATATCAGTCGACCGAGCCCTCGCGCTTCATCGACGAAATTCCGCGGGAGCTGATCGAGGACATCCCGTCCCCGACCTACACGTCGCCGTACCAATCGTCGTTCGCGCGGTTCCGCCGCGCGTCATACGGGCGGCGCGGGCAGCAGGTGCGGGAGGAGCAGGCGCTCTATGCCCACGAGGACGAGGACCAGTCGGTGCCCGACGGACTGCGGCCCGGCGTCCGCGTCCGCCATCCGAAGTTCGGCGAGGGCCTGGTCATCAGCGTCGAGCCGCTCAACGACGACCTGAAGGTCGTGGTCCGGTTCAGTTCGGTGGGGCGGAAGACGCTGCGGGCGAAGTTTGCGAAGCTGGAGGTGGCGTAAGGCTCGTCACCATCCAGTGTCCCTCGCGCCGCTCGAGGCCGACGGTCATGGTCCGCTCCGAGACGCCCCCTTCCCAGCCTCGCACGCGCGCGCGAATCGTCACCCGGCGCGCGGTATCACCGTCGCGCTCGACGCCCACCAGCGCAAAATCCTGGATGATGCCGTCGGTCTTCGGGTTGCAGGGAACGGTGGAGAGCCGAGCCAGGACCGTCGTGTCGTAGACGCGGCACGCCTGGAAGAAGTCGGTCAGGAACTGGCGCTCGGGGGAGGGCCAGACGCAGGCGGCGAGGGCACCGAGAAAAACGCCCCCTACGGAAACACCGAGGCACCGAGGCACCGGGAAATATTAACCAAATAAACTCGGTGTTTCGGTGCCTCGGTGTTCCGTCGGGGCAACCGCGACTACGCTTCTTCCTCGTCCTTCTCGGCGAGCCGCGCGATCGAGACCGCACGGTCGTCGCCTTCGATGTCGATCAGCTTGACGCCCTGCGTGGCGCGGCCGATCGTCCGGATGTCCTTCGCGGCCATCCGCAGGATCTTCCCCTGCTGCGTGATGAGCATCAGCTCGTCGTCGTCGGTCACCTGCAGCACCCCGATGACCTTGCCGTTGCGTTCGCTCGTCTGGATGTTGATGATGCCGAGGCCGCCGCGCGACTGAACGCGGTACTCATCGACCACCGTCCGCTTGCCGTACCCCTGCTCGGTGACGCTGAGGATCGTGCCACCGGGCCTGAGCACGTCCATGCCGACGACCTCGTCGCCGTCGCGCAGCATGATGCCGCGGACGCCGCCGGCGGTTCGCCCCATGGATCGGACGTCGCTTTCGGGGAAGCGGATCGACATGCCGTCGCGTGTCCCGATGAAGATCTCGTTGGTGCCGTCGGAGATCTGCGCGGCAATCACCGAGTCGCGCTCCTCGACGTCCATCGCGATGATGCCGCCCGCGCGCGGGTTGCTGAAGGCGGTCAACTCCGTCTTCTTGACCTCCCCGCGTTTGGTGCCCATCACGATGAACTTGTTCTCGTCGAATTCCCGCACCGCCAGAAGCGCGGCGATCCGCTCGCCTTCCTGCATCGAGACGAGATTGGCGATCGCCTTGCCCCGGCCGTCGGGGCCGACATCGGGAATCTCGTGGACCTTCAACCAGTACGCGCGGCCCCGGTCAGAGAAGATCATGATGTAGGCGTGCGTCGAGGCGACGAAGAGGTGACTGACGAAGTCCTCCTCGCGCGTCCGCATCCCGATGCGCCCCTTGCCCCCACGGCGCTGGTTCCGGTAGCTCGTAATGGCCGTCCGCTTGATGTAGCCGGTGTTGCTGACCGTGATCGCCATGTCCTCCTCGGCGATCAGGTCTTCGATGCGGAACTCGCCTTCGTCGGGCAGAATCGCCGTCCGGCGATCATCGCCGTACGTGTCGCGGACCGCCTTCAGCTCGTCGACGATGATCTGCATGAGCAGCGTGTCGCTGGAGAGGATCGCCAGCAGCCGCTCGATCAGCTTCAGCAGCTCGGCGAGCTCGTCGAGAATCTTCTGCCGCTCCAGGCCCGTGAGCCGCTGCAGCTGCATGTCGAGGATCGCCTGCGCCTGGATCTGCGTCAGGCTGAACTGCGTCATCAGGCCGGCGCGCGCCTCCGCGGGGCTCTTCGCGGCTCGAATGAGCGCGATCACCGCGTCGAGGTGGTCGAGCGCGATCTTCAGTCCTTCGAGGATGTGCCGGCGCGCCTCGGCTTTCTTCAGCTCGAATTCGGTCCGCCGGCGGACCACCTCACGGCGGAACTCGACGAAGTTGTCGATCAGATCGACGAGCGACAACACCTTGGGCCGCCCGCCAATGATCGCGAGCATGATGATCCCGAAGCTGCTCTGCAGCGCCGTGTGCTTGTACAGGTTGTTCAGGATCACGTCGGCGATTTCGCCGCGGCGCAGATCGATCACGATCCGGAGACCCTCGCGGTCCGACTCGTCGCGGATGTCGGCGATCCCCTCGAGCGTCTTGTCGCGCACGAGCTCGGCGACGCGCTCGATCAGCTTCGCCTTGTTGACCTGGTACGGGATGGCCGACACGACGATCGAGGACCGATCGCCCTTTTTCGAGGTCTCGATCTCCGCCTGCGCGCGCATCACGATCGTGCCGCGGCCCGTCAGGTACGCCTGCTGGATGCCCTGCTGACCGACGATGTAGCCGCCGGTGGGGAAGTCGGGACCGGGTACGAGCTCGAGGAGCTTCCGCTGCTTCTCTGAGAGGGTCGGCTGCTGCTCCGACTGCGCGCTCTCGATCGTCCAGATGGCGGCGTCGATCACCTCGCGCATGTTGTGCGGCGGGATGTTCGTCGCCATGCCGACCGCGATGCCCGCCGAGCCGTTCACCAGCAGGTTCGGGAACGGCGCCGGCAGCACGGTCGGCTCTTCGGTGGTCTCGTCGAAGTTGGGCGTGAAGTCGACGGTCTCCTTGTCGAGATCCGCCATCATCTCCTCGGCGAGCGCCTTCAGCCGCGCCTCGGTATAGCGGTACGCCGCGGGCGGATCGCCGTCGACCGATCCGAAGTTCCCCTGGCCGTCGACCAGCGGGTAGCGCATGTTGAAGTCCTGCGCCAGACGCACCAGCGTGTCGTAGGCCGGCGCGTCGCCGTGCGGATGGTAGTTGCCGATGACTTCGCCGACGATCTTCGCGCACTTGCGGTAGCCGCGATTCGACGCGAGGCCCATCTGGCGCATCGCGTACAGGACGCGTCGATGCGCGGGCTTGAGGCCGTCGCGGATGTCGGGGAGCGCTCGCCCGATGATTACGCTCATGGCGTAATCCATGTACGAGCGCTTCATTTCGTCTTCGATGTTGACGGGGATCCTGTTCGGAGTTACTGCATTCATGAATGAGTTGCGTGTAGGCCTCGGGGCTCAGGCCCAAGGCCCCAGAAATTCTGAGGCCTGAGGCCTGGGGCCTGCTAGACGTCGAGATTGCGCACGTCGAGCGCGTTCTCCTCGATGAACTTGCGGCGAGGCTCCACCTGATCCCCCATCAGCGTGGTGAACATCTGGTCGGCTTCGGCATGGTCCTCGGCGCGGACCTCCGGATTCATCGTGGTCACCCACAGCGTCTCGGGATTCATTTCGCCGAGACCCTTGTACCGATTGACCGCGATGCCCTTCTTGCCGGCCGCGATGAAGTAGTCGACGAACGCGTCGACGTTCTCGAGCGTCACGTCGGGCTCGCGGCGCCCTGCCCTGAGCTCCGTCGAAGGGGCTCGGGAGGCCTTCGTCTCCTCGGCCGGCTGACCGTCGCCAGCCTCCGGCTCCTCCTCGGCGGCTCCGGTCATCCGCACGGCGACCGGGAACTTGACCTCGCAAATCTCGCGATACGCCGCGAGGAGCGTCCGGTATTCGCCCGACGCGATGAAATCGACGCCGATGTGGTAGCTGCGCGGGTATCCCTGGGACCGATCCTCGATCGCCAGCACGTAGGCGTTGTGCTCGTCGTCGCGGTTGACGCCGATCGTGCGCACCGGGGTCGTCATGCGTGCGACGATCACGTCGAGCCTGTCGCGCTGCTCGAAGAACGACTTGTCGCGGGCGTCGAGCTGCAGGAGCGCCGAGACGATGTCGGCGGGATTGCCGCGGCGGGTGACCTGCTGCAGGAGCTTGCGGAACGCCATCATCCGCTGCAGCGACCGCTCGAGCGTTTCGCCGAAGAGCTCGCCGCCGTCGGCGAGCTTCACCACCCGCGACTCGACCGCGCGTCGGATCAGGAACGTTTCGAGCTCGCGCTCGTCCTTGATGTAAGTCTCCGCCCGCCCGCGCTTGGCGCGGAAGAGCGGCGGCTGCGCGATGTAAACGTGCCCCCGGTCGATGAGCTGCGGCATCTGCCGGTAGAAGAACGTCAGCAGCAGCGTCCGGATGTGCGAGCCGTCGACGTCCGCGTCGGTCATGATGATGACGCGGTGGTACCGCAGCTTGTCGGGATCGAAGTCCTCGGTCCCGATGCCGCAGCCAAGCGCTGCGATCATCGTCTTGATCTCGTCGCTGCCGAGCATCTTGTCGAAGCGCGCCTTCTCGACGTTCAGGATCTTGCCCTTGATCGGCAGGATCGCCTGGAACCGGCGATCGCGCCCCTGTTTGGCGGACCCGCCCGCCGACTCGCCCTCCACGATGTAGATCTCGCTCTGCGCGGGGTCGCGCTCCTGGCAATCGGCCAGCTTGCCCGGCAGGCTGCTGCCGTCGAGCGCACCCTTGCGGCGCACCAGATCGCGCGCCTTCCGCGCCGCCTCGCGCGCCCGCGCCGCATCGACCGCCTTGCCGATGATGCGGCGCGCGACCGCGGGGGTCTCCTCGAGAAACTGTCCGAGCCTATCGTTGACGATCGCCTCGACGATGCCCTTCACCTCCGTGTTCCCGAGCTTCGTCTTGGTCTGACCCTCGAACTGCGGCCGCGGGATCTTGACGCTGATGACGCCGGTCAACCCCTCGCGGATGTCGTCGCCGCTGATGCTCGCGTCCTTCAGATCCTTCGTGAGGTTGTTCTTGACCGCGTACGAGTTGATCGTGCGCGTCAGCGCCGCCCGGAAGCCGGAGAGGTGCGTGCCGCCCTCGTGCGTGTTGATGTTGTTGGCGAACGAGAAGATCAGCTCCGTGTAGCCGTCGTTCCACTGCAGGGCGATCTCGGCGTCGATGCCGTCCTTTTCGCCCTTCATAAAGATCGGCTTCTCGTCGATGACCGTCTTGTTCTTGTTCAGGTGCTGGACGAACGAGACGATGCCGCCGTCGTACTGGAACGTGTGCTCCTTGCCGTCGCGCTCATCGTGAATGGTGATGAGGATACCGGCGTTCAGGAACGCGAGCTCGCGCAGCCGCTGAGCGAGCGTGTCGAAGCTGAACTCGATCGTCTCGAAGATCTGCAGATCGGGCTTGAAGGTCACCTTCGTGCCGCGCCGCTGCGTCGTGCCGGTGACCTCGAGCGTGCCGAGCGGGGTCCCGCGCTCGTAACTCTGCTGGTACACCTGCCCGTTGCGCCAGATTTCCAGGTCGAGCCGTTCCGACAGCGCGTTCACGACCGAGACGCCCACGCCGTGAAGCCCGCCCGAGACCTTGTACGCTTCGTTCTCGAACTTGCCGCCGGCGTGGAGGACCGTCAGCACGACCTCCGCCGCCGAGCGGCCGTCGGGCATCGCGTCAACGGGAATACCGCGGCCGTTGTCGATGACGGTCACCGAGTTGTCGATGTGAATCGTGACGTCGACCTGATTGCAGAACCCGGCGAGCGCCTCGTCGATTGAGTTGTCGACCACCTCGTAGACGAGGTGGTGCAGGCCTGGCGCGCCGGTCGATCCGATGTACATGGCCGGACGCTTGCGCACCGCCTCGAGCCCTTCGAGAACCTTGATCTTGTCGGCGCCGTAGTCGTCGGCCGAGCCGTTTCCGTTCGGTCCCCTCGTGACCGGCGTGTCCGGCTCGAGGTGTGGCGTCTGATTCTGCTGCTGTTCCGTGTGTTCCACGCGTGTTCCTGGGTCAGGTCAGATCCGCATCGGCATGATGACGTAGGTGTAGCTGTAGCCCTGCGCGCCCACCGGTCTCATCACAGCCTGGCTCACTTCGTCCTTGAGCGAGAGCTGCACGCCGTCGGTCTCGACGACATTGAGGAAGTCGAGCACGTACTGCGCATTGAAGGAGATGGTGAGCGGAGCCCCGGCGTAGTCCACCGACAGCTCCTCGCGCGCCTCCCCGAATTCGGAGCTGCTCGACGTGACCTCCACTTTTCCCTTGTCGATCTCGAACTTGACGGCGCGCGACCGCTCGTTGGAGAGCAGCGCCACACGCTTGACCGCATTGGTCAAGCGCTCGCGCTCGAAGTCAATCTGCTTGTCGTTGTTCTTCGGGATGACGCGTTCGTACGCAGGGAACTGGCCGTCGATCATCCGCGAAATCAACATCCGGCCGCCGACGTCGAAGAACAGATGGTTCTCGCCTGTCTCGAAGAGCACATCGCCGTCGCCTTCGACGAGGAGCTTGCCGAGCTCGAGGAGCGTCTTCTTCGGCAGAATCACGCCGACCTCCTCGCTCACGCCGACCGTGTGCGCCACTTCGACGAGCGCGAGACGGTGGCCATCGGTGGCGACGAGCGTGAGGCTGTCGGGCCTGAGCACGAACTTCGCGCCGTTCAGGAAGTACCGCGTGTCCTCACCCGTGATCGCAAACTGCGTCTTCGCGACCATTTCCTTGAGGGCGGCGCGCGGCAGCGTGGCGCGCGCCTTCCCGCTCGCATCGGGAAGCGTCGGGAAATCCTCGCGCGGCAGCGTCTGCATCCGCGAGTCGAACCGATCGGCGGCCACCTTCACGCCGTTCTTGTCCTCCTCGATGCGGACGTCGGTCTCCGGCAGCGCCTTGACGATCTCGTAGAGCTTCTTTGCGGGGAGCGTCAGCGAGCCCCCCTTGGTGATCGACGCCTTGCATCGACTCCGCAGGGCCACCTCGAGATCGGTCGCGAGCATCTGCACGACATCGCCCTTGGCCTCGATCAGCACGTTCGCGAGAATCGGGATCGTGTTCTTGCGCTCGACGATCCCCTGGAAAAGTTGCAGTTCTCGCAGAAGCTCTGTCTTCGGGACAACGAGTTCCATGGCTGCTGGTGACCTCAAGCGGAGTGGCGGTCCGCGGTTGACGGATCCCCTTTGAGAGGAGATTGAAGAGATAACAAAGTATAACGAAAATAAGGCGCTGCGCAAAACCTAATCCGTAGGAATTAGTCCTTGAGGACCAATAACTTACGGTGTGCAAAAAACTGTGCATTCAACGGTAGAGATCGCGCCGGATCCTGTGCGTGTTTTGGGTAATCAAAATCGTCCACAGACACCTTCGATGGGGCCCTGTGGATGAGCTCGGATTCAGCGGAATGATTCGAGAAAGCTCGTGATCAGGCTGTTGAAATCTGTGTCGCGCTTCCGCAGGTCTTCCACCTTCTTGAGCGAGTGGATCACGGTCGAGTGGTGCTTCCCTCCGAAGCTGCGGCCGATCTCCGGCAGCGAAGCGTTCGTCAGCGTCTTGCACAGATACATCGCGACCTGCCGCGGCATGGCGACTGATTTCGAGTTGTTGCGGGATTTCAGATCGCCGATCTTCAGCTGGTAGTAGTCGGACACGAAGCGCTGGATCGTCTCGATCGTCACCGCTTTCTCGTCGGAATTGAGGACGTTCTTGAGCACTTCCTGTGTGAGCTCGAGTGAGATCTCCCGCCCGGTCAGCGACGCGTATGCAATCAACCGGATCAGCGAGCCTTCCAGCTCGCGGATGTTCGACTTGATGCGTCCCGCAATGTACATCGCGACGCTGTCGGGCAGCGGCACCGCTTCCGCTTCGGCTTTCCTCTTGAGAATCGCGACGCGCGTCTCGATGTCCGGGGGCTGGATGTCGGCAATCAACCCCCACTCGAAGCGCGATCGCAGCCGCTCCTCGAGCGCCGGAATCTCGTGCGGCGGATGATCGCTGCTGAGCACGATCTGCTTCTGCGCGTCGTACAGCGCGTTGAAGGTGTGGAAGAACTCCGTCTGCGTCCCCTCCTTGCCCGAGACGAACTGAATGTCGTCGACGAGGAGGATGTCGACCGATCGATAGCGCTCGCGGAAGTCGAGAATGCGGTCGTAGCGCAGCGCGTTGATCATCTCGTTCATGAAGCGCTCCGACGAGATGTAGGTCAGCCGCAGCGAGCGATCATGCTGAAGCACGTACTGGCCGATCGCGTGCATCAAGTGAGTCTTGCCCAGCCCGACGCCGCCGTAGATGAAGAGCGGGTTGTACGAGCGCGACGGCGCCTCGGCAACCGCACGGCACGCGGCGTGCGCAAACTGGTTCGACGGTCCGACGATGAACGTGTCGAAGGTGTAGCGCGGGTTGAGCCCTCCTCCGGCCGCCGTCGCCGCGGCACCCTCGTCGGCGGCTGGCTCGGCCGCCGGCGCATCTTCTTCGATCGCCGGCGACGCAATCAGCGCCCCTTCGGCGACGAAGACGAGCGACGCCCCGGAACGATGCACCTCTGCCAGCGCCTCTGACAGTACGACCGAGTAGTGCTTGGTGAGCCAATCTTTGAAGAGTGGGTTGGGCACCCGGATGGTGATCGCGTTGCCGCCGTCGGCCACCAGCGCGGTAGGCTTGAACCAGGTGTAGAAGCTGTGTCGGTTAACCTTCGTCTCGACGCGGGAGAGGATCTGATCCCAGATGCTGGCGTCCATGGCGGAAATACGAAGAAACCGCTGCTTTCGCCTCGCAAACCGCCGATTTCACGGCTGGATTTCGGCGCTGGCCTCTGTTGAAAGGCCAAAAATAAGGCGTGCGCAGACCTTCGCCTGGTCAATCATCGGGAAAACCGCCGGTTTTTGCACCAGTTCGCCTGGAATCCCCGGTTTTCCACAGTGTTTTCCACAGGTGTGGAAATCTTGGGGAACAAACCGAAGGGCTCCGTTGCCGGGCGCGTCAACGTGGCGACCGAAGCCGCAAACTGTAGCACACGCCGACTTTCGTCGCTCGCGTAAATGCCGGTTGAGACGTGCGCGGTCGCGACGCGCGTTGACACCTCGCGCGAGCGACGACTAGTATTGAAAATTCGGCGCGTGAGTGCGCGCGAGACAGATTTGGCCCGCTTTCCAGGCGGGCGGCCCGCCTCCGCGGAGGCGAGGCAAGCGACAGGATCAGCATGAAAGGCAAGCGCACGTTTCAGCCCAACAGACGGCGGCGCAGCAAGACGCACGGGTTTCGCGCCCGCATGTCGACGAAGAACGGCCGAATCGTTCTCAAACGCCGCCGGGCCAAAGGGCGGAAACGTCTGACCGTCGCCGACGAGGGTTAAGTCGCCATCCCCGTCGACAACCGGCATGAGCGGCCAGGCGTTGCCCGCCGCCGAGCGCATCCGACGCAGGCCCGATTTCGAGCGCGTCTACAGCGAGGGAACCCGGGTGCGCGGCCGGTTCATGGATGTGGTGATGCTGCCAAATGGTGGCACGGTGTCGCGGCTGGGCGTCGCCGCGACGCGCAAGCTCGGAACCGCGGTCGTTCGCAACCGCGCCAAACGTCTGGCCCGCGAGGTGTTCAGACGTCAGAAGGTGGCCGCAGGCCTCGATGTCGTCGTCATTCCACGCCGGGAAATGCTCCATGCTCCCTTCGCCAGCCTTGAAGCCGACTACGGCGCCGCCCTCGATCGCGGCCGCCGTCGTACTACTGGCCATCAAGGGCTATAAGGGTCTTCTTTCGCCGCTATTTGCAGGCTGGTGCCGGTACTACCCGTCCTGCGCTGACTACACGCGCGAGGCGGTCCTCGTGCACGGCGCGACGCGTGGACTCTGGCTGGGCGCGCAGCGCCTGGCGCGCTGCCATCCCTTGGGAGGGCACGGCGTCGATCCCGTCCCGCCGCCAGCCTTCCGCTCTGACGCCCACCGGAGTTAACAGTAGAGATGGAACGCCGCGTTCTTTTTGCCGTCGTCCTCTCGTTTGTGGTGCTCTACGCGTACCAGGCGTTGTTCATCCCGCCGCGGCCCCCATCGCAGGCGGGACGGCAGGCGACCCAGCCGCCAGGTCCGGCGCAGCCGCCAGCCGCACAGGCCGTGGCACCGGCTGATCGCGCCGACGCTGCGCCCCGTCCTGAACCCGCGTCTGCAGTGGTGGGCGACACCATGGAGCGCGAGATCATCGTCGAGACGTCGACGGTGCTCGCGACGCTTTCGAACCGCGGCGGCCGGATCGTCCGGTGGCAGCTGAAGCAGTATCGCGACGAGCGGGGCGAACCGGTGGATCTGGTGCCGTCGATGCTGCCGCCCGATCAGCCGACGCCCTTACTGCTGCGCGTCGAGGACGACGCCGTCACCGAGCGGTTGAATACGGCGCTGTATCGCGTCTCTGGCGACACCGGCGGGCGGGTGAATGCCGAGACGAGCGAAGCGACCATCGTTTTTGAATTCGAAGATGTCGCGGGACTGCACGCGCGGAAGGAGCTGCGATTCGATCCGCGCAATTACCTAATCGCTTTCTCGGCCGACGTCACCCAGGGTGGGCGCCGGCTGAATCCGACCGTGCTGTGGGGACCGGGGCTCGGCGACATCGGCGCCGTGAGCGGGGGCGGCAGCTTCTTCACGGGCAACTACATTCAGCCGCCGCAGGCGATTTATCACCGGGACGGCGACGTCGAGCGCATTGCGGCAGCCAACCTCGGCGAGCGGCCGTCGCACGAAGGGCAGTTCCGCTTTGCGGGCATCGACGATCACTACTTCCTCGCGACCGCGGTCAACCCCGGCAAGGCGCGGCTCGAATTCAGGCCCGTGGCATTGCCCGGGCCCGGCGACACGCAGCGCCAGTTCGTCGCGCAAAGCATCACGTTTGCGGAGCCGCCGGAGGTCATCCGGTTCTTCTTCGGGCCGAAGCAGTTCGATCTGCTGCGGTCGATCGACGCCGAGCTCGTGCGGGCGATCAATTTCGGGATCTTCGGCTTCCTCGCGGTGCCGCTGCTCGGCGCGCTGCAGTGGATCTACGGGTACATCGGCAACTGGGGCTGGGCGATTGTCCTGCTGACGATCGCGATCAACGTCGCCATCTTCCCGCTGCGGCACAAGAGCGTCGTGTCGATGCGCAAAATGCAGGCGCTCCAGCCGCAGCTCAAGGCGATTCAAGATCGCTACAAGGACCTCAAGGTCACGGATCCGACACGGCAGAAGATGAACACGGAGATCATGAATCTCTACCGGGAAAAAGGGGTCAATCCTGCCAGCGGCTGCGTGCCGATGGTGCTGCAGTTCCCGGTGCTGCTCGCGTTCTATTCGATGCTGTCGCAGTCGATCGAGCTGCGCGGCGCGGAGTTCGCGTTGTGGATCCACGACCTGTCGCGGCCCGATCCCTACTTCATCATCCCGATCCTGATGGCGGTGACGATGTTCTGGCAGACGAAGATCACGCCGTCGACCGCCGACCCGGCGCAGCAGCGCGTGATGCTCATCATGCCGCTCATGTTCACGGTGTTCTTTCTCTGGGCGCCGAGCGGCCTCGTGGTCTACTGGTTTGTGAGTAATCTTTGGGCGATCGGGCAGCAGTATTTCACCACGTGGCTCATCGGGCCGGCGACGACCCCGGCGATGCGGCCGCCGGCCGAGCGGCGTCTGAAGAAGATAGGTGCGGGTCGGACGAGCGGAGCGGAGAAAAGCTAGGCGGACCCGCAGGTCCGCCTCTTCAAAGAAGACATGTCACTGACGACGGAGATTACCGAGTTCGTACAGAAGGTGGTTGGAGCCATGGGGCTGGCACTCACGCCGGCGATCGAGGAGACGCCGGAAGCGACGAGCATCAACCTTCAGGGGGAGGACGGCGGCGTGCTCGTGCGGCGCGGCGGCGAAGGACTGCAGGCGCTGCAGCACATCGTCGCCACCGCCTTCCGGCGGCAGCTGGGCGACGACAACCGCGTCGTCATCGACTGCAACGGATTCCGCAAGGACAAGGATCTCGAGTTGCGCCAGATGGCGCGGTTCGTCGCCGAAAAGGCGCGATCCAGCGGCGTGCCGCAGGAGATGGGACCGCTCAACCCGTACGAACGCCGGATCGTTCATCTCGCCATCGCCGAGGATCCGACGGTCACCTCGGAAAGCATCGGTGACGCGTTGATGAAGACGGTGATCATTTCGACGAAGAAGTAGCCGGTAGTCGGTAGCTTGTAGCGGGTCAAGGTTTAGGTTTAGTGGTTCTTGCTACCAGCTACCGCCTACCAGCTACCGGCTAGCAGTGTTTGCCACAGACGATTCCATTGTTGCGATTGCGACACCGCCGGGCCGCGGCGGCATCGGGGTCGTGCGGATCAGCGGCCCCGCGGCGCTGACCATCGCCGCCGCGATTCTCGATCGCAACTCACTCGTGCCGCGATACGCGACCTACACGCGGGTGCGCACGCGGGCGAGCGGCGACACCGCGACGCTCGACGAAGTCATCGCCACGTATTTCCCTGCCCCTCATTCCTATACCGGCGAGCACGTGGTCGAAATCAGCGCGCACGGCAGCCCGGTCGTGCTGCACGCGATCGTCGAGACGGCGGTGGCCGCCGGCGCGCGCCTGGCGCGGCCGGGCGAGTTCACGTTCCGCGCGTTTCTGAATGGCAGGCGCAACCTGGTGCAGGCGGAGGCGGTGGCGGATCTTATTGCCGCAGCGACACCGCTGCAGGCGCGCGTCGCGTTCGATCAGCTCGAAGGGACACTCACCGGTCGGATCGGGCCCATCGACGCGGAGCTGTTCGATCTGATCGCGAGGCTCGAGGCGTCGCTCGACTTTCCGGACGAGGGCTACCATTTCATCGAGCCACCCGAGATCGCGCGCCGCATCGGCTGCATCCTCGAGCGGGTGGACGATCTGCTTCGTGGAGCGCGGGGCGGTCGGCTGATTCGCGAGGGTGCCACGGTCGTGATCGTCGGCCGGCCCAACGTCGGCAAATCGAGCCTGTTCAACGCGCTCGTCGGCGCCGAGCGCGCTATTGTGACCGATGTGGCGGGCACGACGCGCGACTTGGTGTCGGAGCCGATCGACCTCGGAGGCCTCGCGATCACGCTCGTCGATACCGCCGGCTGGCGCGACACCGGCGACCTGATCGAGCGCGAAGGCGTCGCGCGTGCGGCGCGCGCCCGCGAGGTCGCTGACCTGCTGCTCGTCGTGCTCGATCACAGCGAACCGGTGACGGCCGAAGACGAAGAGCTCCTGGCAGAGACCGCCTCGCGGCCGAGGATTGTCGTCGCGAACAAGTCGGATGTGAGCGGGATCGCGCGTGGCGGTGGGTGTGCCGGCCTGTGCGTCTCCGCGAAGACCGGCGCCTTGCTCGACGAGCTGCGATCGGCGATTGTCCGCGAGCTCACTGGAGCGGAGCCGCTGCGCGACACGGCGACGCTCACGAATGTGCGCCATATCGGACTCATGGAGCAGGCGCGTGAGGGCCTGGCGGGAGCGCGAGACGCGGCAGCCCGCGGCGACACGCCGGAGGAGTTCGTGCTCGCGGATCTGCAGGCGGCGCGCGCGCGCTTCGACGAGATCGTCGGCGCGCGAACGAGCGAGGACGTACTGCAGCACATCTTCGAGCGGTTCTGTATAGGGAAATAGCGTGGTCCGCCTGACGGCGGACACCACGTACGTGGCGTCCGGCTGTAGCCGGACCCGAGTCACACATGCATTTCGACGTCATCGTGATCGGCGCCGGTCATGCCGGCGTGGAGGCCGCCTACGCCGTGGCGCGCCTCGGCTGCAGCGTCGGCCTCTGCACGCTCTCGCGCGCCACCGTGGCGCACATGCCCTGCAATCCCGCGGTCGGCGGCACGGCCAAGGGGCATCTGGTGCGCGAGATCGATGCGCTCGGTGGGCTGATGGCGCGCGCGATCGACGCGACGGGCATTCAGTTCAAGCTGCTCAATCGCAGCCGGGGTCCGGCCGTCTGGTCACCGCGCGCGCAGGCCGACAAGCGGCGCTATAGCGAGTGGGTGGCGGCCGCGCTCGATCGCGAGCCGGGGATGACGTGGCTGTTCGGCAGGGCGGGGCGCATCGAGGTGGCCTACGGTCGCGTCGCCGCGCTCGCCATGGAAGACGGCGATCGCCACGAGTGCGGGGCCCTCGTCGTGACGACGGGGACGTTTCTGAACGGGTTGATTCACGTCGGCCCCGAGCAGCGGCCCGCCGGCCGGCACGGCGAACCACCCTCGTGCGAGCTCGCGACCTCACTCAAATCGTTCGGGTTCGAACATGGGCGTCTCAAGACCGGCACGCCGCCGCGCCTGCACCGCGACAGCATCGACTTCGAAGAGGCGGTGCGCCGCGGGCTGTTCGTGGAGGAATGCGGTGACGGCCGCCCGGTGCCCTTTTCATTTACGACGACGACGCCGCTCGAGAACCGGATCCGGTGCTGGCTGCTCTACACGACGGATCGCGTGCACGACCTCGTCCGCCGCAATATCGACCGCAGCCCGCTCTACAACGGACAGATTCAGGGCATCGGACCGCGTTATTGCCCGTCGCTCGAAGACAAGGTCATGCGGTTCTCCGAGCGCGAGCGGCACCAGCTGTACCTCGAGCCGGAGGGCCTCGACGTCGACGAGGTCTATATCAATGGATTCTCGATGTCGCTGCCGCGCGACGTGCAGGAGCAGCTCGTCCGAGCGCTCCCGGGCCTTGAAGACGCATCCATCCTTCGACCCGGATACGCAGTTGAATATGATTTCATCCAACCGACCGGGCTTCGGACGACCCTTGAGACCCACCGGGTTGGCGGTCTGTTCCTGGCCGGCCAGATCAACGGGACGTCCGGGTACGAGGAAGCGGCGGCGCAAGGGCTGGTCGCCGGCATCAATGCCGCGCGCCTGATTCGGCGCGAGACACCGCTGACGCTTGGCCGCGACGAGGCGTACATCGGCATCCTCGTTGACGACCTGATCACGCGCGGCTGCCTCGAGCCGTACCGCATGTTCACCTCCCGCGCCGAGCATCGCCTGCTGCTGCGCATCGACAACGCCGACCTGCGCCTCACGCCGATCGGATGCCGCATCGGTCTGGTCGATGACGACCGTTGGGCGCAGTTCGAGTCGCGGCGCGCGCGTCACGAGCGCAACATCGCATCGCTGCACCGCACACGGGTCCGTACCGGGCGCGGCGAGCACGTGGCCGCGGCAACCCTGTTGCGCCGTCCCGACGTGCGGCTCGAAGCGTTGCTCGAAGGCGGCGAGGTCGCCCTCCATCTCGAAGACCCGACCCGGGATCTCGACGTCGCCAGCATCGAGAACGAAATCAAGTACGCCGGGTATCTCAAACAGGAGGCCGCACGCGCGGAGCGTGTCCGGCGGCAGGAGCGTCGCCGCATTCCCGACGGATTTGCTTTCGCGGGCGTGCCCGGTCTCTCGCGCGAGGTCGTGCAGCGGCTGTCGCAGGTGAGGCCCGAGACGCTCGGGCAGGCCTCGCGGATTCCGGGGGTGACGCCTGCCGCAGTCGCCGTGCTCGGCGCGTACCTCGAGAAATCGGCGTAGCCCGTGACGAGTCGCGAATTCCAGGACAAGCTCGCGCGGCGCGCCCGCCGTGCTGGCGTGACTGTGAATCCCCTGCTCGCGGCGCGTTTGGAGGCGTACTACCGGCTGCTCGCGATCTGGAACACCAAGATCAATCTGACCGGACTTCCTCTGGCGGAGGTTTCACCCGAAACGCTCGACCGGCTACTCATCGAGCCGCTCGTGGCCGCGCGATATGTACCGTCCTTGGCGACACGCCTGCTCGACGTCGGCAGCGGCGGCGGCTCACCCGCAATTCCGCTCGCACTCGCGGCGCCGCATCTGCGCCTCCTGATGGTGGAGTCGAAAACGCGGAAGTCTGTCTTTCTGCGTGAGGCCATCCGCACTTTGGAGTTGCTGGGCGCCGACGTCGCCACCGCGCGATTCGAAGAACTCCTGGCGCGCCCCGATCTGCACGAAGCGCACGACCTTGTCACGATCCGCGCGGTCCGTACCGAGCAGCGGACCCTTGGTGTCCTTCAGGCATTCGTCAAGCCTGGCGGCCTGGTCTTCCTCTTCCGCGGATCCGGGGGTGGCGACCCGTCAGAAACCGTGACGCCACCGCTCGCCTGGAGGGCCACGTACCCCTTAATCGAAGCCCTCCACAGCCGCCTCATCGTGCTCGAGAAGCGCGTCGTCGGCCGCGGCGTTCCACGTGGAACGCCGGCCCAGGCTTGATATTCGCTTTTTATTCCCTGGTTTCACGTCAAACAGTGCTTGACGTGATGATCGAGCACTACTACATTTAGTGCGATAGAAGTTTGACACCACAATTCAGTGTTGGTCACATGCCTGATAACGAGCTCTCTCTACCTGCACGGGTCGTCGCCATCGCCAACCAGAAGGGGGGCGTGGGTAAGACGACCACGGTCATCAACCTTGCAACCTCCCTTGCCCTGGACGGACATCGCGTGCTGGCCGTCGACGTCGACCCGCAGGGGAACCTCACCAGCGGGCTTGGCCTTCGCGGTCGCCGTGCCGAGGGCGGCACCGTCTACGAGGCGCTGTTGACCGACGTGCCGTCGGACGCGTGTCTGCTGGCAACACAGGTCGCCAATCTCACACTCATTCCGGCCGATCGCAATCTGACCGGTGCGGAGATCGAGCTCGTGTCGATGCCGGCGCGCGAGCATCGACTCCGTCGCCTGCTCGAGCCGCTGCGCGACCGCTTCGATTTGATGCTGATCGACTGTCCGCCGTCGCTTGGCCTGCTGACGCTGAATGCACTCGTGGCGGCAGACGCCGTGCTGATTCCGCTGCACTGCGAATACTTCGCGCTCGAAGGTCTGGCCGATCTCGTCGGCACGCTTCGGCGCGTGCGCGGCGGCCTCAACCCGACGCTCGACATCGAGGGCGTGCTGCTGACGATGTACGACGAGCGGACGAACCTGGGTCAGCTGGTGGCGCGCGACGTGCGCGAGTTTTTCAAAGAGAAGGTGTTCAACACGATCATCCCGCGCAACGTGCGGCTCGGCGAGGCTCCGAGCCACGGAATTCCGGCGGTGCTCTACGACGCGAAATCGCGCGGCGCCGCCGCGTACGTCGCGCTCGCGAAAGAGATGATCTCGCGCCACGCGGCGTGAGGGTGACAGGAGGCCAGATGCTCGAACGTCGTCCCGCCCTCGGCAAGGGTCTGAGCGCGCTGCTCCCGGAGGCGCCCGGGCCGGCGCGCGCCGGCGCCATCGAAGTCGACATCGATCTGCTCGCGCCGAGCGATCAGCAGCCGCGGCTCGGCGTCGACGATCGCAAGCTCGACGAGCTGGCCACGTCGATTCGCGCGAACGGCGTCATCCAGCCGCTCCTCGTGCGGCGGACGGGTTCGACGTACCGCATCATCGCCGGCGAGCGGCGCTGGCGCGCCGCCCAGAAGGCCGGACTGCTGAAAGTGCCCGTTGTGATCCGCGAGGTCCCTGACGGTTCCGAGCGGCAGCTCCTCGAGCTCGCGCTCGTCGAGAATCTGCAGCGCGAGGATCTCAATCCGATCGAAGAGGCGCTCGCCTATCAGCGTCTGGTCGACGAGTTCGGGCTCACGCAGGATCAGGTGGCCGCCGCCGTCGGTCGGGATCGCACGTCGGTGGCGAACTATCTCCGGCTGCTGCGTCTGCCCGAGGATGTGCGAGGCGACGTCGCGTCGGGCACGCTCTCGATGGGTCACGCGCGCGCGATCGTCGCGCTCGCCGACGCCGCAGCGCAGCGCCACGCGGCGCGTGAAGTCATGGCGCGATCGCTCTCGGTCCGGGACACGGAGCAGCTCGTGAAGAAGCTCGCCGCGCCGCCATCGACCCGCACGGCTCCGTCTCCCGCGCCCGACGTGCACACGCGTGCGGCCGAGGATCGTCTCCGCTTCGCCCTCGGCACGAAGGTGCGCATCGTGCGGCGGCGCCAGGGCGGCATGATCGAAATCGAGTTCGGCTCGGAATCGGAGCTCCATCGCCTCTACGACCTGCTCGTCGCGGCAACGAGCTCCCGCCCCTCTGCCTAGCTACCGGCTCGTGCGGTTCTTCTGTGTTATAAAAGGTTGTTTGTGCCATTCAGGTACAAGCTCATAAAGCCGTGCGCCTCAACGGATCTCGTCGGCAGGTGACTCTATGACGTCGCGTACGTCGGCCGCCCGCTACGCGCGAGCGCTCCTCGATGTCGTCAGCACCGACGGCAATCCGGAGCAGGTCGATCAGGAGCTGACCGCGTTCGTCGACCTGGTGGTCCGGACGCCCGATCTGCAGAAGGCGTTGACGAATCCGGCAGTGCCGGTCAGCGCCAAGCGCGGCATTCTCGACGGCATCCTCTCGCGGGTGAACCTCTCGCCGCCGCTCGCCAAGCTCCTGCAGCTCATGGCCGATCGCGACGACCTGGCGGTGGTGGGGGAGGTGGCGGCAGCCTATCGCGAGCGCCTGATGGCGCTGCGGCAGATCGTCCGGGCCGAGGTGACGACGGCGGCGCCGCTTCCGCCGGAGCGTGTGGCCCAGTTCGAGCAGCGCCTCGCGGCCGCGACCGGCCGCCGCGTGACGATGACCACCAGGGTTGACCCTGCGTTGATCGGCGGCGCGGTCACGCGCGTCGGCAGCATCGTGTACGACGGCAGCGTCGCGACTCAGCTCGCCAGGATCCGCGAGCGCCTCGAACAACAGCGGTGACGGGCGAGAAGATGGATATCAGAGCCGAAGAAATCTCCAGGATCATCCGCGAACAGATCGGCAGCTATGCCGTCGAGGTCGACGTCGCCGAGGTCGGCACCGTCATCGCGATCGGCGACGGCATCGCGCGGCTGCACGGGGTCGAGCGCGCGATGGCGGGCGAGATGCTCGAGTTCCCGCACGGCGTGTTCGGCATCGCGCTGAACCTCGAAGAGGACAGCGTGGGCACCGTGCTCCTCGGCGACTTCAAGGAGATCAAGGAAGGCGACACGGTCAAGCGCACGGGCCGCATCATCTCGGTTCCGGTGGGCGAGGAGATGCTCGGCCGCGTAGTGAACGCGCTCGGCCAGCCGATCGACGGCAAGGGTCCGATCCAGGCCAAGCAGTACCTGCCGATCGAGCGTCTCGCGCCGGGCGTCGTCGACCGCCGGCCCGTGAAGGAGCCGCTGCAGACCGGGCTCAAGGCGATCGACGGCATGGTGCCGATCGGCCGGGGCCAGCGCGAGCTGATCATCGGCGACCGCCAGACGGGGAAGACGGCGATTGCGGTCGACACGATCATCAACCAGCGCGGCAAGGACGTCATCTGCATCTACAACGCGATCGGGCAGAAGCAGTCGACGATCGCGCAGGTCGTCCGCACGCTCGAGGACTACGACGCGATGAGCTACACGATCGTCGTCGCGGCGGCGGCGGCGGATCCGGCGCCCATGCTCTACATCAGCCCGTATTCAGCGTGCGCGATCGGCGAGTACTTCCGCGACAGCGGACGCCACGCCCTGTGCGTCTACGACGACCTGTCGAAGCACGCGCAGGCGTATCGCGAAATCTCGCTGCTGCTGCGGCGGCCGCCGGGCCGTGAAGCGTACCCGGGCGATGTCTTCTATCTCCACTCGCGCCTGCTCGAGCGCGCGGCGAAGCTGAACGACGCGCACGGCGGCGGATCGCTGACGGCGCTGCCGATCATCGAGACGCAGGCAGGCGACCTGTCGGCGTACATCCCGACCAACGTCATCTCGATCACCGACGGCCAGATCTTCCTCGAGACGGATCTCTTCCATCAGGGCGTCCGACCGGCCATCAACGTCGGCAACTCGGTGTCGCGCGTCGGCGGATCGGCGCAGATCCGCGCGATGCGGCAGGTCGCTGGCTCGCTCCGCCTCGATCTCGCGCAGTACCGCGAGCTGGCGGCGTTCGCCCAGTTCGGCAGCGATCTCGACAAGGCGACGCAGGCACAGCTCAATCGCGGCCGCCGGCTGGTGGAGATCCTGAAGCAGCCGCAGTATCAGCCGCTGCCGGTCGAGAAACAGGTCGCGATCATCTACGCGGCGACCAAGGGCTACCTCGATCCGGTCGACGTGGAGCAGGTGCGGCGCTACGAAGAGGATCTCTATCGGTTCCTCGAAACGCGCCACCCGCAGATCCTGAAGGACATCGCGGAGAAGAAGATTCTCGACGACCAGCTGCGGAGCGCGCTCGACGCGGCGCTCGCCGAATTCGGGCGGCAGTTCACGGGTACTGCCCAGGCAGCCGTCGCCTAAGGGGACCGAACCGTTCGATGCCGTCGCTCCTCGACCTGCGCCGCCGGATCCGCGCCGTCAAATCGACGCAGCAGATCACCAAGGCGATGAAGATGATCGCGGCCTCGCGCCTGAAGCGCGCGCAGGAACGCGTCATCGCGGCGCGCCCGTACGCGCGGCGGATGCTGCAGGTGCTGAACAGCCTGGCGGCGCGCGTCGATCCCGAGTCGCACCCGCTGTTGCGCACCGGCAGTGAGGAAGGCCGTCCCCTCCTCATCGTGATCACCGCCGACCGTGGCCTCTGCGGCAGCTTCAACGCGAACGCGATCAAGGCCGCCGGGCAGTTCATCGTGGAGCAGAACCGGGCCGAGGGGATCGGCCTGGGGCTCATCGGCCGCAAGGGGCGTGACGTCTTCCGCCGGCGCGGCTTCGACGTGCGGTTCGAGCAGGTCGGGATCTTCCAGCGGCTGACCTACGCGCATGCTGCCGACATCGCCGTCGCAGCCATCGACGAGTTCGTCTCCGGCCGCGCGTCGAGCGTGCACATCGTCTACAACGAGTTCAAGTCGGTGATCGCGCAGCGGATCGTGCTGGAACAGCTGCTGCCGATTCCGAGGCTCGAGGCGGCGACGGGACCGACCACCGAGTATCTGTACGAGCCGGCGGCCGACCAGATCTTCGCCGACCTGCTGCCCCGCCACGTGCAGGCGCAGGTGTATCGGGCGCTCCTCGAGTCGAACGCCGCGTTCTTCGCGGCGCAGATGACCGCCATGGACGCGGCGACGCGCAACTCGTCGGAGATGATCGACAGCCTGACGCTCTACATGAACAAGGTGCGCCAGGCGGCCATCACGCGCGAGATTATCGAGGTCGTCTCGGGAGCCGCCGCAACATAGAACCACGAAGGCCACGAAGATCACGAAATCACGAGAAGATTCGTGACCTTCGTGAGCTTCGTGGTTAGAAGACCCGGCGAAAGAGAGATATGGCACAGACAGCAACGCAGCGACCGGGCAAAGTGGTCCAGGTGATCGGGCCCGTGATCGACATCGAGTTTCCCGAGGGGCTCCCCGCCATCTACAGCGCGGTGCGCGTGGTCTCCGACGGCGCCGGCGGGGCCGCCAAGATCGACGTCATCGCGGAGGTCGAGCAGCACCTCGGCGAAAACCGCGTCCGCGCCGTCGCGATGAAGCCGACCGACGGCATGACACGCGGCATGACGGTGATCGACACCGGTGCGCCGATCTCGGTGCCGGTGGGGCCGACCACGCTCGGCCGCGTGCTCAACGTGCTGGGCGAGCCGGTCGACTTTCCCGACCGCCCGGTCGAGTCGAAGGAACGCTGGCCGATCCACCCGGGCTGTTCGGCGGCGCCGGCGTCGGCAAGACCGTCATCATCATGGAGCTGATTCACAACATCGCCCTGAAGCACGGCGGCGTGTCCGTGTTCGGCGGTGTCGGGGAGCGGACGCGCGAAGGCAACGACCTCTGGCTCGAGTTCCAGGAGTCGGGCGTCATCGACATCAAGGACCCGAGCAAGTCGCGCGCGGCGCTCGTCTACGGCCAGATGACGGAGCCGCCCGGCGCGCGCCTGCGCGTCGGCCTCTCGGCGCTCACGGTCGCCGAGTACTTCCGCGACGCCGAAGGGAAGGACGTGCTCCTCTTCATCGACAACATCTTCCGGTTCACGCAGGCGGGCTCGGAAGTGTCGGCGCTGCTCGGCCGCATGCCGTCGGCCGTCGGATACCAGCCGACGCTGCTCACCGAGATGGGCGAGCTGCAGGAGCGGATCACGTCGACGAAGAAGGGGTCGATCACCTCGGTGCAGGCGATCTACGTGCCGGCGGACGACTACACCGACCCCGCGCCGGCGACGACGTTCGCGCATCTCGATGCGACGACGAACCTGTCGCGCCAGATCGCGGAGCTGGGGATCTATCCGGCGGTCGATCCGCTGGCGTCGACCTCGCGCATTCTCGATCCGCGCGTGCTCGGCGAGGAGCACTACGACGTCGCCCGCAGCGTGAAGCAGATCCTGCAGCGCTACAAGGATCTGCAGGACATCATCGCCATTCTCGGCATCGACGAGCTCTCCGAGGACGACAAGCTCACGGTGGCGCGCGCGCGCAAGCTCCAGCGCTTCCTCTCGCAGCCGTTCTTCGTCGCCGAGCAGTTCACCGGGTTCAAGGGCAAGTACGTCCCGATTGCCGACACGGTGAAAGGCTTCAAGGAGATCGTCGAGGGCAAGCACGACGACCTGCCGGAGCAGGCGTTCTACATGGTCGGCACGATCGAAGAGGCGGTCGAGAAGGCCGCCGGCATGAGGGCGGCCTAGGAACCACGAAGTCCACGAAGTCCACGAATGAAAATGCACCTCCGTGTTCTTCGTGAGGTTCGTGGTTGAAACGACATGGCACTACCGAACAAGCTGCTCCTCGAGATCGTCACGCCCGATCGCTCGCTCGTGCGCGAGGAGGTGGACGATCTCCAGCTGCCTGGCGCCGAAGGGTATCTCGGCGTCCTGCCCGGGCACGCGCCGCTGCTGGCCACGCTCAAGGTCGGCGAGCTGTGGTACCGGGTGGGGCAGGAGCGGCAGTATCTCTCGATCGCGGGAGGCTTCGTCGAGGTGCTCCCCGATCGCGTCACCGTGCTCGCGCAGATCGCCGAGCGCGCGCAGGAGATCGACGTCGCGCGCGCTGAGGCGGCCCGCACGCGCGCCGAGGAGCGGCTCGCACGGCCGTCGCCCGACATCGATCTCGAGCGCGCGCGCATCGCACTGATGAAGGCGCTCATCCGTCTGCAGGTGGCCTCGCGCGCCCGGACCCGGGTATAAACTGAAGGCCTGCTCACCAGTCTTCGACAGCTTCTTCGGTACCGCGCGCTCATTTCCAGTCTGGTCGCCCGCGAGCTGAAGGCGCGGTACCGCGGGTCGGTGCTCGGCTTCTTCTGGTCGTTCGTCAACCCGCTGCTGCTGCTGCTCGTCTACACGTTCGTGTTCACGGTGGTCCTGCCCGACGTCCACCCGCCGGAGCTCGAGCCGTTCGCCCTGTTTCTCTTCTGCGGCATCCTCCCGTGGACATGGTTCTCGTCCTCGCTGCTCGAGGCGTCGAACGTGCTGATTGCGGGCGGCAACCTGATTCGCAAGGTGCTCTTCCCGGCCGAAGTGCTGCCGATCGTCACTGTGCTGGCCGGCCTGGCGCACTTCTGCTTCGGCCTGCCGATTCTGGCGGCGTTCCTCGTCTATTACGGCGTGCCGGTCGTTGCCGGCGATCTCCTGTGGTTCCCCGTGGTCGTGTTCGTCCAGCTGGTGCTGACGCTCGGCCTGGCGCTGCTGCTCTCGGCGCTCGCCGTCCACTTCCGCGACATCCGCGACCTGCTCGCGAACCTGCTGACCCTCTGGTTCTTCGCCACGCCGATCATCTACGCGCTCTCGCAGGCGCCCGCGTCGGTGCGGCGGCTGCTCAATCTCAACCCGTTCACGCATCTGGCGGTGTCGTATCAGGAGGTCCTCTTCCGGCCGGGGACGTTCACCGCGTGGCCCCGGCTCCTCGTCCTCGCGGGCGCCTCCGTCCTCGTCTTCGCGTTTGGGTACTTCGTGTTCGATCGGCTGAGGGACACGCTTGCCGAGGAAGTCTGACCGGACATGAATGCGATCGAGGTGCGCGACGTCCACAAGGCGTACCGGCGGTACGGCCGGCGGCGTCAGTTCGGCACGCTGAAGAGCGCGCTCCTCGGCGGCCGCCTGCTGCGCGATCTGCGGCCTGACGAAACGTTCGAGGCGATCAAGGGAGTGTCCTTCGACGTGCCCGCCGGGCGCACGTTCGGGATCGTGGGCCGCAACGGCTCCGGCAAGAGCACGATGCTCAAG
Organism: Acidobacteriota bacterium; assembly: GCA_016184455.1. Taxonomy (GTDB): domain Bacteria; phylum Acidobacteriota; class Vicinamibacteria; order Vicinamibacterales; family UBA2999; genus MELF01. The sequence continues at coordinate 33,209 of JACPCS010000125.1, read as the reverse complement.
CTGATTGCGGGCATCGGCCGTCCGACCGCCGGCACGGTGACCGTGCGCGGCCGCGTCTCGGCGCTCATCGAGCTCGGTGCCGGGTTCCATCCGGAGATCTCCGGCCGCGAGAACGTCTTCATCAATGGCATGATGCTCGGGCTGACGCGCCGCGAGATCGCCGCGCGGTTCGACGCGATCGTCGCGTTCGCCGAGCTCGAGGAGTTCATCGACGCGCCCGTCAAGACGTACTCGTCGGGGATGTACATGCGCCTCGGGTTCGCAGTCGCGATCCACGTCGATCCCGACGTACTCCTCATCGACGAGGTGCTGGCGGTCGGCGATGAAGCCTTCACACACAAGTGCCTCGACAAGTTCGCCGAATTCCGCCGGAAGGGCCGCACCGTGCTCCTCGTCACGCACTCGCTCGACCTCGTGACGCGCTTCTGCGACGAGGCGCTCTGGCTCGACGCGGGGCTCGTGCGCATCCAGGGGGACCCGCGGCGCGTGGTCGACGCCTATCTGCAGGACGTGGCGAAAGCGGAGAACGCCGCGCTTGGCCGCGCCGCCGCGGGGGCCGTACAGGCCGCGGCCGCTGCGGCGCCCGTGGAAGGCCGGACTGCAGAAGTCCCTGTGGAGCCTCCCGCACCGGCGAACATCTCGGGCTCAGCCGCAGCCGACGAGCCCCCCGACATGTTCAAGGCAGAGGAGGGGCGCCCCTCGACAAGCTCGGGGCGTCCCGAGGAGCCACCGGATATGTTTCGGGCTATCGAGGGACGCTGGGGCTCGCGCGAGGTGGAGATCACCGCGGTCGAGGTGCTGGGACGCGACGGCCTCCCTACGTATGTGTTCGAGTCGGGCGACCCGCTCGAAATCCGCCTCCGCGTCGAGGCCCCGCACCGGGTCACCGACGTCGTCTTCGGCGTCGGCATCTTCAATGCGGAGGGGGTCTGCTGCTACGGCACCAACACGAAGATCGAGGGCGCGGCGTCTGGCGAGCTGATCGGCGCCGGAGACGTACGCTTCGCGATCGATCGCCTTGAGCTCGTCGAGGGTACCTACAAGCTCGACGTCGCGGCGCATCGCGAGAATGGGGCCGCCTACGACTACCACCGGCTGCTCTACACGATCCGCGTCACCTCGCGGCTGCGCGAGGCGGGCATCTACCGCCCGCCGCACCGATGGACGTTCTCCGGCGGGGTGCGCATCACCGGACTGTCCTCGTGAGCAGGCCGGCCGCGCGCGCGCGCCTGCTGACCGCGGACGAGGGCGCCGCGTTCGCGGCGCGCATCCGCGCCCACGGCGGCCAGGTGGTCTTCACGAACGGCGTCTTCGACCTGCTCCATCCCGGCCACGTCCGGTACCTGCGCGACGCTCGCGCCCTCGGCGACGCGCTCATTGTCGCCGTCAACTCGGATCGATCGGCTCGCGCGATCAAGGGTTCCGAGCGGCCGCTGACTCCCGAACAGGAGCGCGCGGAAGTGCTCCTCGGCCTCGCCTGCGTCGACGCGGTCGTGCTCTTCGATGAGGACACGCCGCACGCCATCATCCGCGCCATTCAGCCGGACGTGCTCGTCAAGGGCGCCGACTGGGGGCCGGACGAGATCGTCGGCCGCGATGTCGTCGAGGGCCGGGGCGGACGCGTCGTTCGCATCGCGCTCGCGCCGGGGTACTCCACGTCAAAGCTGATCGAGAAAGTTCGCTCTCCACGTACGTAGGCCGGGTCCCGCGACCCGCCACGATCAACCGGGCCGCGGACCCGGCGTATGGGACAATGGCAATTCTGCTCACCCCGGTCCGGCCGGCGGTGGGCCTTTCGTCATGTACCTGGAATGGCCGCTACGCCGTCGCTGACCCTTCGCGCCCTGCTCAGCCACGCCGCCGCCCGGGCGGATCTGGCGACGCTCGCGCCGATAACGGCCGGGCTGACTCCGAGCGCAAAGGCACTCGCGGCAGCTGCGGCGGCGCGCGCCGGCGGCGGGTTGACCGTGCTGGTCGCGCCGACTGACAAGGATGTCGAGCAGCTGACCGCCGACGCGCGGTTCTTCTATGCCGCGCTCGAGGGTGCGTCTGACCGAGCGACCGAACAGGCAGTCCTGCCGCTGCCGTCGCTGCAGGTCGACCCGTACCGCGGCATGACGCCGCACTTCCGCGTGGCGGCGGCGCGCGCGCGGGCGCTCCATGCGGCGGCCACGGGAGCCGCACGGCTCATCATTGCCTCCGCCGCTGCACTGCTCCCGCGGGTCAGCCCGCCGGAACGGCTGCTGCGAGCGGCCATCGTCCTCGCGCCGGGCACCGAAATCGATCCGCAGGTCCTCGCCGACCTGCTGGTCGACGCGGGTTTCACTCGCGAGGACCCGGTCGACGAGCACGGCGCGTTTGCCGTCCGCGGCGGCATCGTCGATCTCTTTCCGGCAGCCGACGCCGAGCCGGTTCGCATCGAGTTCGTCGGCGACATGGTGGAGTCGCTGCGGCGCTTCGATCCGGCGACGCAGCGGTCGACCGCCCCCACCGATCACGTTGTCGTCGTGCCGCTGCGGGAGCGGTTCGAGGACGAGCCCGCGTCGGTGTCGGTGCTCGATTCTCTCGCGACGCACGGCGCCCGCCTCGTCGTCTCGGAGTACGAGCAGGTCAGCGAGTACGCGCGGAAGGTCCGTGGGCAGCTCGATTCGAGCTACCTGGATGCGGCGGCGCGCGGCCATGTCGTCAACGCAGCGCCGGAGGAGGCCTTCGTCGCGTGGGAGGATGTCGAGGCGCGGCTTGGCGGCGTGCCGCGGCTCGAGGAGCTTGCGGTCGACGAAGGCGCGCGCCACGTCTCCTGCCAGCCGACGCTGGAGTTCCGCGGCCGCGTGCCCGAGTGGATTGCCGACATCCGCGAGGCGCGGACGCGGGGCGACGCCGTCGTCTTCGTCGCCGAGAGCCACGGCCGCGCCGAGCGGACCCTGGAGATCCTGCAGGAGTACGAGGTCGTCGCCGTACCGGTCGAGCGCGCCGAAGACGCGCACGCCGCCTCCGTGCTCGTCGCGGTCGGATCGCTCTCCCGCGGCTTCCGGCTCGTCGGCGCCGCGCTCCAGATCTACGCGGAAGCCGACGTCTTCGAAGAGGAGCGGCGCGCGGCCCAGAAGCGCCCCGGCGTGGCCCGGGCATTCCTCTCCGACCTCCGCGATCTGAAAGTCGGCGATCTCGTCGTCCACGTCGACCACGGCATCGGCGAATTCGTCGGGCTCAAGCAGCTCGGCGTGCGCGGCGCCGCCGACGCCACCCAGGAATTCCTCGAGCTGCGCTATGCCGCCGATGACAAGCTGTTCGTGCCGGTCGAGCGCCTCGACCTCGTCCAGAAGTACACCGGCGGCGCGCGACCCGCGCTCGATCGGCTCGGCGGCACCTCGTGGGAGAAGGCGAAGACGCGCGTCAAGAAGGCGATGCGCGACATGGCCGAGGAGCTACTGAAGCTGTACGCGCAGCGCAAGGCGGTGCCGGGCCACGCGTTCTCCCCCGACACCCACTGGCAGGAGGAGTTCGAGGGGGCGTTCCCGTACGAGCTGACGCCCGACCAGGCGACGGCGATCGCTGACATCAAACAGGACATGGAAGCGGAGACGCCGATGGACCGTCTGCTGTGCGGCGACGTCGGCTACGGCAAGACGGAAGTGGCGATGCGTGCAGCGTTCAAGGTCGTCATGGACGGCAAGCAGGTCGCGTTCCTGGCGCCGACCACCGTGTTGGCGTTCCAGCACCTGAAGACGCTGCGGGATCGCTTCGCCGGCTTCCCCGTGACCATCGACATGGTCAGCCGCTTCCGCACGAAGCCGGAGATCAAGGAGATCCTGGCGGGCGTCGCCTCGGGCAAGGTGGACATCATCGTCGGGACGCACCGTCTGCTCTCGAAGGACGTGGCGTTCAAGGATCTCGGTCTGCTCATCGTCGACGAGGAGCAGCGCTTCGGCGTGGCGCACAAGGAACGGATCAAGCAGCTGCGGAAGAAGGTCGACGTGTTGACGATGACCGCGACGCCGATTCCGCGGACGCTGAACATGTCGCTCGTCGGCATCCGCGACATGTCGATCATCGAGACGCCGCCGAAAGATCGCCTCTCGATTCAGACGAACGTGGTCAGGTTCGATGCGCCGGTCATCGAGCGCGCCGTCCGGAACGAGATGGCGCGCGCCGGACAGGTGTACTTCGTGCACAACCGCGTCGAATCGATCTACTCGGTCGGCAACCTCCTGCAGCGGCTCGTGCCCGAGGCAAAGGTGGTCGTCGGCCACGGCCAGATGGGCGAGGAGGAGCTCGAGCGGGCGATGCTCGGGTTCGTCGAACGCAAGTACGACGTGCTGCTCGCGACCACGATCGTCGAGAACGGCCTCGACATTCCCAACGCCAACACGATCATCGTCAATCGGGCGGACCGCTACGGATTGTCACAGCTCTATCAGTTGCGCGGTCGCGTCGGTCGATCCGACCGGCCGGCGTACGCCTATCTGCTCATCCCGCCGCCGGAGTCGCTGTCGCCGGTGGCGCGCAAGCGCCTCGCGGCCATCAAGGAATTCAGCGACCTTGGCAGCGGGTTCCGCGTCGCGGCGCTCGACCTCGAGATCCGGGGGGCGGGCAATCTCCTTGGCGGCGAGCAGAGCGGCCATATCGATGCCGTCGGATTCGAGATGTACATGAAGCTGCTCGAGGAGGCGGTCCGCGAGCTCAAGGGCGAGGAGGTCGAAGAGGCGGTCCGCGCCACGGTGAACCTGCGCGTCGACCTGAAGATCGACGAGGGCTACATATCGGAGATGAATCAGCGCCTCACGGTGTACCGCCGTGTGGCTGCCTCGCGCAGCGAGAAGGAGCTGCAGGCGGTGCTCGACGAGGCGCGCGATCGCTACGGGCCTGCGCCCGACTCAGTGCTCAACCTGGCCGAGTACGGCCGCATCCGCATCATGGCCGACCGGCTGGGCATCGACACGATCGATCGCGAAGGGCGCCTGGTCGTCATCAAGTTCCGTCCGCAGGCGAACGTGGATCCGATGCGCCTCATCAAAGTCGTCCAGGCGTACCCGGGCGCGACGCTCGTCCCGCCCGCGTCGCTGAAGCTCGATCTGGAGGCGGACGGCGCGGAAGGCGCCGCCGCTCGTTCCGGAGGGCTCAAGCCCTCCGGCTACCGTGCCGCCGATAAGAGTGGTAGCCGGAGGCCTTCCGGCCTCCGGACGCACGAGGAGACCAGCTGGTGGACCGCCCGGGCGACTGCCGGCGCGGTCACCGCCGGCTTCACGAAGGAAGCGATCCTGCGCAAACCCGAGCAGAATCCGCGCGCCGAGGGAGGCATGTTCCCCCGGCTCGAGGAGCTGCTCGAGCGCCTGAGTTAAAATATTGATTCTGCAGGAATTGTCGATGCTGAAGCGAAGCGCGCTCCTCCTGGCTCTGCTGGCGGCCGCCGCGGCCGTCCCGGTCGGGGCCGAAATCATCGAGCAGGTGCTCGTCAACGTCAACGGCGACATTCTCACCAAGACCGAATTCGAGCAGCGGCAGATTGCGGTGCTCCGCAACCGGCCGGAGCTGGCCAACGTGACGCCCGACAGCCCGGTGCTGCGCAAGGCCGTGGCCGAGGTGACACCGCAGCTGATCCTCGAGGCGGTCGACGAGCTGCTCCTCGTCCAGCGCGGGCGCGAGCTGGGGCTCGCCCTCGGCGACGAGCAGTTCAAGACGATCGTCGAGAACATCAAGAAGTCGAACAACATCGAGAGCGAGGACCAGTTCCAGATGGCGCTCAAGCAGGAGGGCATGACGATGACCGACCTGCGCCGGGCCCTAGAGCGGCAGATGCTCGCCTCGGAGTCGCAGCGCCGCGACGTGGTCGACAAGATCAGCGTCACCGAGGCCGAGGCACGCGCGTACTACGACGCGCACAGGACCGAGTTCACCACACCGTCCGAAGTGACGCTGCGCGAGATTCTGATCGAGGTGCCGGTAACCGAGAAAGGCATCAACGTCGCGCAGGACGACGAGGCGAAGGCCGAGGCCGAGGAGGTGCGGAAGCGGCTGCTCGCGGGCGAGCCGTTCCCGCGGCTCGCGGCGGAGTTCTCCGACGCGCCGTCGAAAGCCAACGGTGGCCTGATCGGCCCGATCCGCGAGGGCGAGCTCGCCGACGCCCTGCAGCAGCAGCTGGCGAAGCTGAAGGTCGGCGAGCTCACCACCGTGATCCGGACGACGCGCGGCTACCAGATTCTCAAGCTCGAATCACGGACCGAGACCCGCATCCGCTCGTTCGAGGACGCGCGCGCGGACATCAGCACCAGGGTCGGCAACGAGAAGATGGCGGCCGAGCGGCTGAAGTATCTCGAGAAGCTCCGCAGTCAGGCGACGATCACCTGGCGCAACGAGGAGCTGCGGAAGGCGTACGAACAGGCGCTCGCGGATCGGCGGAAAGGTCTCGCTGGATGACGGATGCCTGGTACGCGCTCTGGACGCGGTCGCGGCACGAACAGATCGTGCGCCAGCAGCTCGAGCAGAAGCAGATCGAAGCGTTCCTCCCGACGATCACCCGCTGGAGCCGCTGGAAGGACCGCAAGAAGAAGATCGACTGGCCGCTCTTCCCCGGATACTGCTTCGCGCGGTTCGATCCGCACGATCGCCTGCCCATCCTCAAGTGCACGGGCGTCGTCAACATCGTGTCGTTCGAGGGCGAGCCGGCGCCGATTCCGGAGCACGAGATCCAGGGAATCCGGCAGCTCGTCGAGAGCGACCTCGCCTACGATCCGTGTCCGATGATACGCGAGGGGATGATGGTCGAAGTCGTGCACGGGCCGCTGAAAAGCGTGATGGGGCGTCTGGTGCGCAAGGGGACGCGCGCCCGCCTCGTGCTCTCGGTCGACCTGATCGGACAGGCGGTCAGCGTCGAGGTCGACGCGGCGGACGTTCGCCCCTATTGAACTTCCAAGCAGCCAACTCCCAACTTCCACGACGGGCATGACGATTTGGGAGTTGCGGAATTGGGAGTTGGGGATTCCATGAAGATCGGCAGCGTCGAATTACCGAGCCCGTTTGCTGTCGCCCCCATGGCGGGGATGACCGACAGCGCCTTCCGCCGCCTGGTGAAGCGCCACGGCGGCTGCGGCCTCGTCGTCACCGAGATGGTGTCGTCGGAGGGACTCGTCCGCGGCATCGACCGCACGCTCGAGTACGCCGAGTACACGGAGGAGGAGCGCCCGGTCTCGGTCCAGATTTTCGGCGGCGATCCGGAGACGATGGCGGCCGCCGCCCAGATCGTCGAGGGCATGGGCGCCGACATCGTCGACGTCAACATGGGCTGCCCGGTGCCGAAGATCGCGAAGCACAGCGCCGGCTGCAGTCTGATGAAGGAGCCGGAGCACGCGGCGACGATCGTGCGCGCCATGACACGCGCCGTGAAGATTCCCGTCACCGTGAAGATGCGTGCCGGCTGGAACGATCGCGCGCGAAATGCGCCCGACATCGCCAGGCGCGTGGAGGAGGCCGGCGCGGCCGCGGTGACGATTCACGGCCGGACGGCGGAGCAGTCGTATTCCGGGTGGGCGGACTGGGAGCTCGTCGCGCAGGTCGCCGGGCGGTTGTCGATTCCGGTGTTCGGCAGCGGCGACTGCGTCGAGCCCGACCAGGTCGTCGACCGCCTCGCGACCGGTGTCAGCGGCGTGCTGGTCGGCCGCGGCGTGCTGCGCAATCCGTGGATTCTCGCGCAGGCCGCCGATCTTCGTGCGGGCCGGCCGCAGCGCCCGGTGACGCACGCAGATCGCGGGCGGTTCCTGCACGAGTACATCGATCTGCTGCTCACCGAACGCGTGGACGAGCGGGAGGGATTCCGGCACGTCGCGCCGGGAACCGAGAACCGTCTGGGGCCTGAGGCCGGCGGCCCGAGGCCTTCTGCCGCGGGCGAAGCCCGCGGTCACGATCGGTGGGTGATCAACAAGATCCGCGCGCTGTGCAGCTGGTACTCGAAGGGGCTCGACGGCGGGTCGCAGCTGCGCACGCGTGTGAACAGCGCCACCTCGCTCGCCGAGCTGCGGGCGATCGTCGACGAGTTCTTCTTCGTGGCGCCCGCGTCTAGAACGCGAAGGTCAACCGAGCCGGCCACAGCGCCCGTCTGATGAGGCGCCGCAGCGCGCGCACGCGCTGGCGGTAAGAGACGTGCTTTTCCATCGACGGCACCGCGTTCCAAGCGGCGTGCCACGGATCGGCGAGGTGCGGGGTACGTAGCGTCCGGCTTGAGCCGGACCGGCGCGTCAGCCGGACCACTCGCCGAGCGCCGCCAGCCCGGCCGTCCCCTCCGCGAGCTCGAAATCGTACATGAGCGCGTCCTCGAAGGCAGCGTAGAACCGGGCCGCCAGCTGCTCGTGCGCGGGGTGTTCGAGGTAGGCGGTCAACGCCGCCTCGTCGTCGAACTCCAGAATCGCGATGTAGGGATAGTCGGCCCGCATCAGCGCGTCGTAGGCGCGTCCAAGCCTGAGTCGGCGTCCGACGCGTGCCCGTCGAATGGCCGGAATGCCGGCGAGGGCCGCTTCGAGGGCGGCCACGAGCGCCTGGCGTGACTCGGCCGTGAGATCGCGCCGCGGCCGGAAGAGCACGATGTGCGCGATCATCGGCTGCGGCCGCCGGGCGGTTTCCCTTTTTTCCCCTCGCCGCGCCGTTCGAAGCGCTGCCGGCGCCGCTCGAGGTTGCGCGTCTGCTTGGCGTCCTTGAACCGCTGCCGCGGGTCGCGGTGCTCCCCGCCGGGGCGCCACTCGCGCCCCCGCGCCGGGGGCCGCCGGCGGCGCGCCGCCTCGGTCGCCTGCCGCGCCTCCTCCGGCGAGGACCACAGGCGGCCCCGCGCGAAGTACTTCATCTCCGCATCCGGGTGCTTGTCGTGGATGCGCTTGAACGTGGGCAGCAGCTCGTCCCGTTCTGCGGCGCGGAATGAGGTCGGCAGCCCGCCGGCGATGATGGTCCAGTAGGCGAAGCGCGGCGGCATCAGCGCTCGGCTCCGATCCTCCTGAGTTTCTCCACCAGGGTCGTCCGCTTGATGCGAAGCAGGTCGGCGGCGCGGTTGCGGTTGCCGCGCGTGCGATCGAGCGCGCGCTGGATGAGATCGCGCTCGATGACGGCGAGGTACCGCGGCAGATCCAGCCCCTCCTCCGGGAACTCGACGTACGGCGGCCGCGACGCGTCGGGTGCATGCTGCAGCTCCGGCGGCAAATCGGCAACGTCGATCTCGGAGCGGCCCGCACACAGGGCGACCGCGCGCTCCATCGCGTTCTCGAGCTGCCGCACGTTGCCGGGCCAGTCGAACGCCATCAGCGCGCGCATGGCGCTCTGCGACGCATGGAGCTGCGACCCCGGCGCGAACTTCGCGAGGAAATGCGTCACGAGCAGCGGGATGTCGTCGCGGCGATCGCGCAGCGGCGGGAGCTGAATCGGAATCACGTTCAGCCGGTAGTAGAGATCCTCGCGGAACGAACCCTCCGCGGCCATCCGCGCGAGATCCGAGTTGGTCGCCGCGATGACGCGCACGTCGACCTTGATCGTCTGGTTGTCGCCCACGCGCTCGAACTCGCGCTCCTGCAGCGCGCGCAGCAGCTTCACCTGCAGCGACGCGCTCATCGTGCCGACCTCGTCGAGGAAAAGCGTCCCTTTGTGCGCCTGCTCGAAGCGGCCCTGTCGGGTCCCCACCGCACCCGTGAACGCCCCGCGGACGTGCCCGAACAACTCCGCCTCGAGGAGCGTCTCAGGGATCGCGCTGCAGTTGAGCGCCACGAACCGGTGCGCCCGCCGGGGACTGTTGTGATGGATCGCCCGCGCGACGACCTCCTTGCCGGTGCCCGTTTCGCCCGTGATCAGGATCGTGCTGGCGGACCGCGCGACCGTCTCGAGCAGGTGGAAGAGGTCCTGCATCGGCCGGCTGCGCCCGAGAATCCCGCCGAACTGATACCGCTCCTCGAGTTGAGAGCGGAGGTAGGCGTTCTCCGAGGTAAGCCGTCGCTGCTCGAGCGCCTTGTCGAGCACATGCATCAGCTCGTCGAACTGAAACGGCTTGGCAATGAAGTCCGACGCGCCACGCTTGATGGCGTCGACCGCGTCCTTGATCGTGCCGTAGCCAGTGATGACGATCGCCACGATCCCCGGGTAGCGTCCCACCGCCGACTCGATGACGCGTCCGCCGTCGACCCCCGGCATGCGCAGGTCGGTGATGATGATGTCGAAGGCGAACTGCTCGAGCAGATCGAGCGCCTTCTCGCCGCTCTCGGCTTCGACGACCTCGAAGCCGCGGTCCCGCAGCCGCTCCGCCATGATGGCCCGCAGCGCCGGCTCGTCATCCACGAACAGGACGTGAGGGGTAGGCCCTGTCATCTCAGGCGCCAATATCTTGACACAGCCCCAGGCTCGCCCAGGCTAAGGGTTTACGGCGCACAGCCGATAGAGCAAATGAACATGGAACTGGGGCCCGAGGCCTAACGCCTGAGGCCCGCGAGAGAAGAGTTATGGATCGCCAGACTTTGTCCATCATGAAGGCCTGCGAGGCCGTTGGCGTCAGCCGCCGCACCATCTACAACTGGATCTCCGCCGGCAAGGTCGAGTACGTCCGGACCGCCGGCGGATCGATTCGCATCTTCGCCGATACGCTGTGGCGGGACGCGGCACGTCCGACCCGCGTGGCCGAGGCCGCCAGCAACGGGCGCCACGTGTGAACGGCGACCTCCGAGACCTGTTTCATCAGCTGAACAACCAGCTCGGCATCGTCCTCGCGCATGCAGAGCTGCTCGAGGCGCGAGCCGATGACGACGCGGGCCGCGCGCGCGCGGCCCAGGTCGTCGCCGGGGTCCTCGCCGCGATGGGCACAGCCCGCGAGATACGCCAGCGCTCAGTCGCCGAAGAAGTCTGAAGCTCGAGAAGCACAGCCGTTCCGAATCAGTACATCTTGCCGTCGTCCTGCGCAGAGCTGTCCAACCCGGACACAAACACCAATATTGTAATTGCGATCGTCAAATAATTGGCCCTTCGGCCAGCCCTTAACGCCAATCCGTTGACGAATTTCACGGTTTGGCGCATTCGCCCAATTACAATCCGCGGCCGCGCCAATGTCCATAACGTGCAGAAATACGAAGTACTTACAGTCTGCGTGGGTATGCGGAATCAGGGGCTCGAGTTCGAGGCTCGTCCATTTGGTACCGCCGTTGCCATGCAGGGGCGCCGGAGGTTTAGACCACATGCGCCCCCCGAACGGAAAGCCTGATCCGCGCGTCGTTGCCGCCATCCCCTTTGTCGAGCAGCTCGCCCGCCGCGTGGCGGCGACCATGCCCCACTCGATCGACATCGGTGACCTCGTCCAGGACGGCGTCATCGGCCTGATCGACGCGGCGCGCCGCTTCGACGATGCCCGAGGCATCAAGTTCGAGACGTTCGCCGAGCGGCGCGTGCGGGGAGCGATGATCGACGCGCTGCGCAAGGACGCGTGGCCGCGGGGCGTGCGCCGGCAGCGCCGGGAGCTCGAGGCGGCGCGCGAGCAGCTGCGCCGCGAGCTCGGCTGCGAGCCGTCGCTGGCGGATCTCGCCGCGCGCGTCGGCTCCGACGAGAAGCGCCTGGGGCGTACGATCGTCCGCATCAACGCCATCGAGTCGACCTCGCCGCTCGCCAACAACGAGAATCTGAACGAGGCGTCGCTGCCGCCGGCGCTCATTCCCGCGGAGCCCGAGCAGCCCGACCGCGCCTACGAGCGCGAGGAGACGAAGGCCCGCGTACGAACGGCGATCGCGTCGCTGCCGCCGCGCGAGCAGAAGGTGATCGCCCTGTACTACTACGGCGAAACGACGATGAAGCAGATTGGCGCCGAGATCGGCGTCAACGAGTCGCGCGTGTCGCAGCTCCATGCGCGCGCCATTCGCCGCCTTCGCGACGTGCTCGGATCGGCCGTACCGGCGGTCGAGGCTGCGACGATCGTGCGGAACGCGATCCTGGCGTTTCAGCACAAGCCGAAAATGGCGAAGGCAACGCTCGCCGGCCGCGGTTGGACGGTGGGCGGCGGCCACGCGGTCAAGGGATCGCAGGCGGTGGTCGTGCCCTACGCGAGCGCCTCGCGTATCGCGCGCAGCAAATCGCCGAGCCGGAACGGCTTGGCGAGCCACCGGCAGCCGCTGTCTTCGAGGAAGCGCTCTGCGTCGGTGCCGGCGACGTCGCCGGTGACGAAGATGACCCGCCGCGCGAGCGCGGGCGTCGCCGCCGCGATGGCGCGGTAGAGCGTCCGGCCATCGACGCGCGGCATCTTCAGATCGCAGATAATCGCGTCGTACGTCTTTTGCCGGATGCGGGCGAGGGCCTCCTCGCCGTCCGCAGCATGATCGACCTCGAGGCCTGCATCGGTCAGCGCGTCGCTTACGGCCGCGGCCAGCGCGCGTTCGTCTTCCACGAGGAGCACGGAGGCCCCGCGAACGGCCTCCATCGACGGCGCCGGCGGACGCACGGGTCGCGCCGCCGCTTCGGCGCCCCCGCTGACGGGCAGCTCCACGACGAACGACGCGCCCCGGCCGGGGCGCGATTCCAGCCGGATGTGCCCGCCATGCTCCTGCACGATCGCATACGCCACCGTCAGACCGAGCCCGGTCCCCTTTCCCACTTCCTTCGTTGTGAAGAACGGGTCGAAGATCTTCGTCCGCACATCCACGGGAATCCCCGGACCGTCGTCGTTCACCTCGATGACCACCGCATCGTCATCGCTGTTATGCCAGGTGCGGATGACGAGCGAGCCGCGTCCGTTGGCCGACAGCATCGCCTGTTCGGCGTTGATGACGAGGTTCAGCAGCACCTGCTGAATCTGGTGCGGGTCGGCGAACACCTGCGGCAGCCCCGTGGCGAGCGCCGCGTCGACCGTGATGTTGCTCAGCCGGTGTTCGTACGCGCGCAGCGCGAGCGTGTCGGTGACCACGCGATTGACGTCGATCATCGTCCGCGTCGACTGCCGCTTGCGCGCGAACGTCAGCAGGTTGCGGACGATGCGGGCGGCGCGATCGGCTTCGCCGAGAATCACGTCGATGCCGCGCCGCGCCGAGGGCTCGAGCGTCTTTTCCGCGAGGCGCTCCGCCCAGCTCAGGATGGTGGCGAGCGGGTTGTTGAGCTCGTGCGCGACGCCCGAGATCGTCTGTCCGAGGGCCGCCATCTTCTCGGCCTGCAGCAGCTGCTGGTACAGATCCCGCGACTTGTCCTCGAGCTTCTTCCGCTCGCTGACGTCGCGGACGAGCGCTTCCATGCGCACGCGCGAGTCGTCGCAGTCGGCACGCGCCGTCACCTCGACCCACACGGCAGAGCCGTCGAGCCGGCGCATGCGCAGGAGGTAGTCATCGACCGCGCCTTCGGATCGCAGCCGCGCCAGGAACGCCGCCCGCGCGGCCGGGTCGGCGAAGCGATCGGGCGCGAAGGGCGCGACGTCCGCTTCCGGCGTGTCCGTCGAGTAGCCGAACATCGCTTTCAGATAGGGATTGGCGGCGACGGTGCCGCCGGCGGTCGCGTCGTCGACGTGCACCGATCCGATGAAGACGCCCTCGCGCACCGCCTCGAAGAGCCGGGCGAACGCGCCGGCGCGGTCGCGGTGACGTCGTTGCCGCGCGCTCACGGGCCGACGATTATAATGGCGACGCTCCATGCGGCTGATCTCGCGCAGTGACCTGTTCCTGCTGGTGGGATTGACGGCCGCGCTGTTCACCATTATCTCGCGGCCTCTCGGTCGCGTCCTCGACGCGGCGCACGAGATCGATCAGGACCTGGGGCTCCAGCTCCTGCCGGGCCTGGTCATCCTCGCCGTCGTCTTCGTCTTTCATCAGATCCGGAAGCGGCACGAAAGCCGCGCCGAGGCGCTCGCGGCGGCGGCGGACGCGCGGCAGGCCACGGCCCGCGCCGCCGAGATGGAGCGGCTCGTCGGCTTGAGCCAGGCGCTCGGGCAGGCGCTGACGCACGACGCGATTGGAGCGGCAACGGCCGCGCATCTGCCGGCGATCGCCGAGGGGCGCCCGGCGTGGGTCATGGTCTGGAACGGCGTCGAATGGAGGCGTCTGGCGGTGCACGGCGACGTGCCCCTCGACGCCTGTGAAGAGGCCGCACGGCGCGCCACCGGCGGGCCGCGGGCCGACGACGGCCCTGATGCCGTCTGCTTTCCGATGTTTGCGGCCGGGCGGCCCGTGGGTGTGCTCGGCGTGTCGCCGAATCCGCCAGTCCCCGAGCATCAGCGGGCGGTGCTCGCCGCCGCCGCGGCGCTGCTCGGCGCTTCGCTCAAGAACGCCGAGCTGTTTCACGAAGTACGCGAAACCAGCGTGCGGGATTCGCTGACCGGGTGCTTCAACCGTCAACACGCCCTGGAAGTGATGGATGCCGAGCTCCGGCGGGCGCGGCGGTCGCGGCTGCCGCTGGCAGTCATCATGTTCGACCTCGACCATTTCAAGGCGATCAACGACCAGTACGGGCACCTGTGCGGCGACGCCGTGCTGGCGGGCGTTGGCCAGCGGATGAAGGTCGTCCTGCGCGGCAGCGACGTGAAGTGCCGCTGGGGTGGCGAGGAGTTTCTGGTCCTGCTGCCCGACACGCCGCCCGCAGGCGCCCAGCGCGTGGCGGAGCTGCTCCGGCACGACCTGGAAGAACATCCGGCCCGCTGGCGGGTCGGCGACCTCCAGGTCGACATCCGCGTCACGGCGAGCTTCGGCCTGGCGACCGTGACCGCGGGTGAGGTCGACGCGACCGCCATCCTCGCGCGCGCCGACGCGGCGCTCTATCGCGCGAAATCCAGCGGCCGCAACTGCGTGTGTGTGGCGGGCGAGTCCGTCGAGGTCACACCACCCGGCGGCCGCTGATCAGCCGCACGACGAACAGCACCACCGCGATGACCAGCAGGATCCAGATGAAGTTCCCGAGTGTGTAGCCGCTGACCATACCCAGCAGCCACAAGATGATCAGGATGATCGCAATGGTCTCGAACACGTCCGCAACCTCCTCTCGCGCGAGGTCATCCGCCGCGCGGCTGACCTGCCCGCATGCTCGGGAAGGCTGCAACGGCAGTGCCGGGAACTAGGAGCCCGGCGCCGGGCCGAGCGCGAACGTCATGGTACCGCTCACCGCAACCCGGCCGTTGACGCGCGCGAAGCCGTCGAGCTGTCCCATGCGGCTCCGCAGGCGCTTCACGCGCGCTTCGATCTCGACCACGTCTCCGGGACAGACGGGCTGGCGGTAGCGAACGCGCTCGATGCCGGTCAGGAAGATCAGTTTCTCCCGGTTTTCCGGCTTCGACAGGATCAGAATCGCGCCGACCTGCGCGACCGCTTCGGTGAGAATCGTCGGCGGCAGCGCCGGCGGCGCGCCCGGCTGGTGCGCGAGGAACCGCTCGTTCAGCGAGATGTTCTTGATGCCGACGATCCGCTTGTCCGGCTCGAGCTCCGTGATGCGATCGACGAGCAGAAACGGATAGCGATGCGGAAGGATCCGTTCGATCGCCGTGTAGTCGAGCGGCAGCGTGAGCGAAGTGGTCACGGGAAGCCCAGTATAATCACAAATCATCAATCACAAATCGTCAATGACCATGAACGTTCAGCCGCGCCCGCCGAGCGACACCGAGCTGCTGTCGACGCTCTTCGAGCTCGGACGCGAGGTCACCTCCGTGCTCGATCTCGAGGAGCTGCTCGCGAAGATCCCGCAGCTCATCGCGCGGCTCACGCGGTTCAATGCCTTTTCTGTGTACCTGCTGGACGAGGCGCGACACGAGCTGCGCATCGCGTACGCCACCGGCTATCCCGACGGTGCGGTGCTCAGGCAGCGGCTGCGGGTCGGGCAGGGCGTCGTCGGCACAGCCGTCGAAGAGGGCCGGCCGATTCTGGTCAACGACATCCGGCGCGAGCCGCGATACGTGGGGCCGCTGCGCAACATGCTCTCGCAGCTGGCCGTGCCGATGCGGCGCAAGGGGAAGGTCATCGGCGCGCTCAACCTGCTCGCCGAAACGACCGACGCCTTCACCGCGCAGGACGAGGCCCTGCTGCGGCAGTTCGCGGCCCACGTCGCCGTCGCCATCGAGAACGCGCGGCTCTTCCGCGCGGAGCGGCACTACGTCGAGACGCTCGAGACGCTCGCGGAAATCGGACGCGAGATGTCGTCGATTCTCGATCTCGATGTGCTGCTGACGCGGATCGCGAGCCTCACCAAGCGCCTCATCGACTACCGCACGTTCGGCATCCTGCTCCTCGACGAGGCCGCGAGCGAGCTGGAGCTCAAATTCGCGGTCCGCTACGGCGACGACGCGGGCGAGAAGCGGATGAAGCTCGGGCAGGGGCTCGTCGGATGGGCCGCGCAGCACCGGGAGCCGGTGCTCGTCTCCGACGTCTCACGGGATCCGCGCTATATCGATCTGGTGCCCGACGTCCGCTCGGAGCTCGTGATCCCGATGCTCATCAAGGACCGTTGCATCGGGGTGTTCGATCTCGAGAGCCCCGAGCTCGACGCGTTCACCAAGGAGCACGAGGAGCTGCTCACGCTGCTCGCGAGCCAGGCGGCCATCGCGATCGAGAACGCGCGGCTCTACGAGGAGGTCCGGCGCAACGAGGAGCGCATCGAGAAGGAGCTGCAGTTCGCCCAGCGCGTGCAGCGCGCGCTGCTTCCCACGGAGCCGCCGGTGCGGTTGCGCCATGCCGACGTGGCCGGGCGGTTCGCCGCAGCGCGCGAGCTCGGGGGCGACATCCACGATTTCCTCTCGCCCGACACGAACGCGCTCGTGGTTGCCGTCGGCGACGTGTCGGGCAAGGGGACGCCCGCGGCGCTCTACGGGGCCTTCGCGGCGGAGCTGGTCCGCTCGCGCACCTATCGCCGACGCTATGCGCCCGATCGCTTCAGCGTGTCAGGCGTGCTCGACGCGATGAACCGCATTCTGCACGAGCGGCAGCTCGAGGGGTATTACTGCACCCTGTGCTACGCGCTGTTCGATTTCAAGCGTCGCGTGCTGGCCCTGTCGAATTCCGGCCTGCCGTATCCCATCCGCTGCAGCGAGACCGAGTGCGGACAGATTGCGCTGCCGGGTGTTCCGCTCGGCTCGTTTCCGGCTATCACCTATGACGAGGTGGCGATCCCTTTGGAGCGCGGCGACGTCTTCGTCTTCTGCACGGATGGCGTCTACGAGACGGTGAACGAGCAGGGCGCCGAGTTCGGCGCCCGGCGGGTGTGCGACATCGTGAGCGCGCACCGCGACCAGGGGGCCCGCGCGATCGTCGATGCCATCTTCGACGCGGCGACCGCCTTCCGCGGCGTCGCCCCGCAGCACGACGACATGACCGCGGTCGCCGTCCGGATTACGACCTGATCTTCCGGTCCTCTTCGCGCAGGTGCAGGCCGATCGAGCGGCCGCCGAAGACGGCGAACTCGTTCACCCTGCCCTTGACCTGCACGCGCGTCCCGCGAGCCGGCACGCGACCCGACTGCGACACCACCGTAATTTCGCCGCTGCCATCGTCGATGTTGTAGACCTGGAACGGCAGCAGCGGCACGCCCCAGCTGCTCGTCACCACGCCGGTCACGCTGACGGTCTTCGTGGCGTACTTCGTTGGTTGATCTTTCAGCTCGGCGACGCGGACTCCGCGCGCGGCACAACCCGCGATCAGGACGGCACTCACCAGCCCCGCGGCGATTGCTGTTCTCATAGCCACTCCAAAACGTGTGACGGCCGCGCCCGACGACCGCCGGGATGCGGTTTTGCCAGCGCCTGCCTGAGAAAGCATCCCGGCCTTAGATGCGCGACAGCGTGTCGAGCGCGGCCGCAGCAGTGCCGTTCAAGTCCCGTGCCCGGCCGCGCCCGGGTGATTCCGGCACGTTTCGGCGGCCGTTGTGCCGATGGACGTCCTCGGGCGAGGGCACTGTGCCGTTGAGCTGCCCACCGACTTTCACGGCGCCGCCGCCGTCTAAGGAACCGAGGAGGGGCTTCCTGTGGTTGGAAAGGTGATCGTACCGGTCGTCGCGATGCTGATGCTCGTTCCGTCTGTCGACGCGCAAACGCGCGACCGCGAGGTCACGACGGGACTCTTCATGCCGTTCGGCCGCGGCGCCACGATCGGCGTGTCCGTTCGCGAGGTCGCGGCCGACGAGGTGTCACGCGCGAAGCTGGAGCGGCCCGGCGGCGTGTACGTCGTGGACGTGCGCGAGGGAGGCCCGGCGGCGCAGGCCGGCCTTCGCGGCGGCGATATCGTCGCCACCTTCGACGGCGAGCGCGTGCGCAGCGTGCGTCACTTCTCGCGGCTGGTGCAGGAGACGGCGCCCGGACGTGCCGTGGCGGCCGAGATCGTCCGCGACGGCGCCCGGCAGACGCTCACCGTTACGCCGGACGCGAGCGAGCCGCCGTTTGCGAGCCTGCTGCCGGAGATCCGCCGCGAGGTCGAGCGCGGCCTCCGAACGCTGCCGCCCGACCTGCCGGCGGCGCCGGGCTCGCCGCGCGGCGCGCGCGCGCGGCTGGGCGTCACGCTTGCCCCGCTGACGGATCAACTGGCGACGTACTTCGGCGTGAAGGAGGGCGTGCTCGTCTCCGCCGTCGACGCACGCTCACCCGCCTCACGCGCCGGCATCCGCGCGGGCGACGTGCTGACGACGATCGACGGCCGCGCCGTGCGCGTCCCGGCCGATGTGAGCGCGAGCGTCCGGGCCGCGGGCCGCGGCGGCACGCTGACCGTGCGTCTGGTGCGGGATCGAAGAGAGATGGAGGTGAAGGTGACGCTCGCGGACGATCAGCCCTCGACGGCGCAGATCTAGTCCCTCAGAATCGCTGCTGGATCGCGACGGTGGCGCGCCCCATGTCGATGCTGCCGCGCCGCCACTGCCGCTCGTAGCCGCCGACGATCGCGGTCAGCGTCGGCAGCTCGAGGCGCACGCCTCCGCTCACCGTGTTCGCGCGGAAATCGCCGATGCGGTCGATTGAAAAGGTCTCGAAGTCCTCGACGCCGGCGGCGTAGCCGCCCTCGAGCGACACCCGCCGCAGCAGCCGGTACGCGCCGCGTACCTGCGCGGTGTGGCCGATGGCGACGTGGGTTCTCGTGCTCGTCTCGGTCCATGACAGCGCGTAGCGAAGTCCCAGCGAGAGGCGATCGGAGGCGGGCCACGACACACCGGGCGAGAGGAAGGTGGTGCGCGCCCCCGTGAAGTCGAAGTAGCGGATCGATCCTGTCCAGACCGCGCCGGCGTATGCGTGGTCGATCTCGCCGAGGAAGTCGCCTTCGGGTGCCACCAGATTGCCGGGGCCGACGAGCAGATGCGCACGGAGAGTCGTCGCGGGCCGCCAGCGCCACTCGAGGCCGCCGCCGCCGCGCTGTTCCGATACGGAGAACTTGCGCTGCGCCTGCCCGCGTCCGATGACGCGCAGCCGGTCGGAGAGGCGGTAGTTCACGATGACGTCCCCGCCGGTGGTGTCCGCGGTCGGGCCGCTGTACTGTTCGCCGAAGCCTCGCACCTCGATGCGGTGGAGATACGACCGGCGCGCGTCCTCGAGGCGGGCCCGGTGTTCGGCGGTCGGCGCGACGGCCACGGCCCGCTCGAAGTAGCCGATCGCGCGCGCGTCATGCCCGGCGAGCCGGTGCGCGCGGCCGAGCAGCGTCAGCGCCTCCGCATTCTGCGGCGCACGCTCCTCGACCGTCGCCAGCACCTCGATCGTCCCGTCCACGTCGTCGCGCTCCAGCATCGTCGCGGCCACGCCGAGCGCCGCGTCCAGGCTGGTCGGGTTCTCCAGCAGCACGCTTCGATAGACCGACTCCGCCTGGTCGGGGTGGCCCATCCGCTCGTGCAGCCGCGCGATCCAGAGCCGCGCTTCGAGGTTGTTCGGGTTCGCCGCGACGACGCGGCGGAAGGCGACCAGCGCATCCGCCTCACGGCCATCGCTGACCATCTGCACGGCCTCGCCGAAGGTCGGGTCGGCCGCCTGGGCCAGCGCCGTGTCAGCCGAGGCAATTCCGAGCAGCAGCGTGAGCAGAACTGGGAAACGCATGTCGATCTAGATGTCGGTCGAAGAACATGCCGTACGTAGGGCGGGTCCCGCCGAGCGTGGAAGGGTTGCGACGCGGACCCGCCGCCTACGCGGTGCGCGCCGCGTGTGCCGTGGCCGGAGTGTCGGCGCTGCTGGCCGCCGGCCACGCGGCAACGGCCGTGGCGAGCTGCGCCGCCACCATCGTGGCGACGGCCTGCACGGCGGGATCCTGCTCGCGCCCGTCGCGGATCTCGAACGCCAGCACGCCAATGCCGCCGTTCGGACCGAACATCGGCGCGACGAGCGCTCCGGGCGCCCTCGTGTCGCCAGCCATGACACTGAGACGTCCGGTCCGCCACGCCGCCGCGACCGCGTTGTCTGCACTGCGCGCGATCGGGCCGAAGCGCGCCAGCTGCTCCACGGCATACCCGTGGCTGAGCACGGCAAACAACTGCTCGCCGCCGCTCATCCACAAGGTGAGTCCCGAGGCGTCGACGAGCGATGCCGCACGTTCGACGAGCGGTCGCAGTGCCGCCGTCTCGGTCACGCGCGAGAGATCCGTGCAGAGCGCGGCGGCGGCGGAGAGATCAATGGTTGCAGTGCCTGGGGTGCCTGACCGCACTTCAGGCACTTTAGGCACCCCAGATACCCTGATTGCCCACCCGATCGCGGCGAATGAGACCAGCAGCACGAGCCCCACTGCTGTCCAGCGTGTCTGCGCGAGCGCCTCGCGCTCCGCAGCCGCAGCCGCCCGTTCGGCGCGCTGCAGCTCGCGCATCTGCGCGGCCATCCCGTCCAGAATGTTGCGGCCATCGCTGAAGATGACGTCCGCGGCCATCAAGTCCTGCCCGAGGCTGAGGTTCTCGCGCGTGCGGGCATCGGCGGCTTCGAGCGCCTCGAGGGACTGTGCCAGCCCGTCGAGCACGGCCGCCGCGCTGCTCGATCGCAGGAGCGGCCGCACCGCGGCCACTTCGCCACGAAGCGCTTCGACCTGCGCGGTCGATCGCTCGAACCATGGCTCGTCGAGCTGTCCCGGCGCGACGTAGCCCTGCTGCGCCGCACCGATCTCCGCGATCGCGTCGCGCATGCGATCCACGTGGCCGGCGACGGCATCGGAGGCGTCAACAGATGCGGCCGCGCGCCGATCGATGTTCCAGAGGAAGAAGGCTGCAGCCAGTGGGGTGGCAAGCAGCAGCGTCAGTACTACGAGTCGAACCGATCGCTCCTGCATGCGTCAACAGGATAACACCGAACCAGCCACGGGCTCTCTCTGAACTGGTCTCGATGTCAGAGCCCGTGGCTGGTTGGCCAGCGTCTCTTTGGCGCGCTTCGCGCGCCGAGGTATGCTGACCCCACAGACGCGGGTCATGGACAACATCCTGCTCGTCGAGGACGAACACGCGCTTCGCATGACGCTCGGCGATCGCCTGCGCAAGGAGGGCTATGTCGTCGAGTGTGCGGTCGACGGTGAGGAAGGGTTCACCAAGGCCACGCAGCTTCCGTTCGATCTGATCATTCTCGACCTGATGCTGCCGCGCCGCGACGGCCTCGACGTGTGCAGTGGCATCCGCGGATCGGGCGTGATCACGCCGATTCTGATGCTCACCGCGCGCGGGCGGACGCCCGACAAGGTGGCAGGCCTCAAGATCGGCGCCGACGACTACGTCACCAAACCGTTCAAGATGGCGGAGCTGCTGGCGCGCATCGAGGCGCTCCTCCGACGCGCGCCGACACGATCGACGTCGCCGCCCGCGGTCTATGAGTTCGGACGCGTACGCGTCGACATCCGTGGTACCGAGGTCGTGCGCGACGGCACGGCGATCGCGCTGTCGGCCCGCGAGTTCCAGCTGCTGCGCTTCTTTCTCGAAAATCAGGGGACGACGCTCACGCGCGAGGATCTGCTGACGCGCGTGTGGGGGTACAGCGCGTCGACGTTCACCCGGACGGTCGACGTCCACGTGGCGAGCCTCCGCCAGAAGCTCGAGGAGGATCCGCGGCAACCACGGTTCTTCCTCACGGTCCAGGGAATCGGGTACAAGTTCAGGCCGTAACGCCCATGAAGCTCTTCCGGGAACGCGCGGGTCTCGCGGCGGTGCTCTTCGTGACGGCAGCGGCGATCGTCGGGCTCGCCGTCCTGCAGTACCGCTGGAACCGCGAGGCGAGCGAAGCGACCGGCGTCCGGCTGGCCGACGCGCTCCAGCTGTCGATGGTCAACTGGCACCTCGATCTGTTCCGGAACCTGTCCGAGGTGTGCCTGACGATCCGGATGGCGGCGGAATTCTCCCCGCAGGGCGATGTCAACCAGTTCGCCGACCGGTTCGCGGAATGGCGGTCGATCGCGCGCTATCCCGATCTCGCGGCGGACGTCTACGTGATCGATCGAGCCTCGCCAACGTCCAGGCCGCGGACGTTCCAGCTGAATCCCGGCACCGGGGCCTTCGAGGACGTCGCCTGGCCCGCCGCATTGGGCGCGCTGGGCGGCGATGTCGATACCGCGCTGACGGCGGCGCTCGAGCGGCCGCCCGAGCCGCGTCCGGATCGGCAGCTGACCGAGAGCTTCTACAACATCGGCGCGGCGCTGCGCGACTGGCGGTTCGAGCCCGCGGTGCCGGCGCTCATTCGCTCGCTCAGCCTCGATTCCGCCGCTTCCCGCGCGGCGGCAGGGGGGCGGCGGGCCGTGCAGTGGCTGGTCATCCGGCTCGACGAACAGGTCCTTCGGTCACGCATCCTCCCCGACCTGGCGCACCGCTATTTCCAGGGCACCAACGGACTGGATTACGAGGTGGCGGTGGTCAGCGGCGCGCCCGCTCGCCGCGTGATCTACGCCTCGGATCCCGGCTTCGGCGAGGGCGAGGTGGTGGACGCCGACGGACGGATGAACGTCTTCGGCCGTGTGTCGGACGAGGCGACGCTGCCGCCCATCTCAATCTTCCATCGGACCTCCGACAACCGCGGTCCGACGGCGGCCGTCGGCGTCAGCTGGTTTCCCTTGCTGCGCCCGAGCCCGCCCGAAGCGGACTGGCAGCTCGTCGTGCGCCACCGGCGCGGCGGTCCGCTCGGCGCCTTTGTCGCCGACATGCAGCGGCGCGGCCTCGCGCTGAGCTTTGGCGCGCTGTGTCTGCTGGTGCTCAGCCTCTCGATGCTGGTCATCACCAGCATCCGCGCGCAGCGGCTCGCGCGTCTGCAGATGGACTTCGTGACGGCGGTCTCACACGAGCTGCGCACGCCGCTCACGATCATCGGATCGGCCGCGGACAACATTACCAGCGGCGTAGTCGAGACGAGGACGCAGCTTCAGGAATACGGCTCGGTGATCGGCGAACAGACCAGCCGGCTGTCGGGGCTCGTCGAACGCGTGCTCCTGTTTGCGTCGATGCGCGAGGGCCACCAACGTTACGTCCTGCAGCTGCTGCCGCCGGCGGAAGTGGTCGACACGGCGCTCGCGAGCACCGAGGGGCTCGCGCGGGCGGCGCACGTGGCGATCGAACGCGACATCCCGCCGGATCTCCCGCCGATCATCGGCGAGCGGATGGCGGTGGCGCAGTGCGTCGAGAACCTCATCACGAACGCCATCAAGTACAGCCGCGACGATCGTTGGGTGGGCATTCGCGCGCGACTCGGGGACGAGGGAAAAGGCGAGCGGCGGGTTCAGATCAGCGTGTCCGACCGCGGCATCGGAATTGGACCCGAGGATCTCCCGCACATCTTCGAGCCGTTCTACCGCAGCCCGTCCGTGCGGCGGTCCCAGATTCACGGGACCGGCCTCGGCCTGGCGCTCGCCAAGCAGGTGGCCGAGTCGATCGGCGGCTCGCTGACCGTGACAAGCGAGCCGGGCCGGGGCAGCACGTTCACCCTGTCGTTGCGCTGCGCCGAGTCGACCGTCGCCGACCAGCGGGCAGGCAGCCTCGACGCCCCTCCTTTTACAACGTCCTTACACCCTCCACGACCGACGGCGGGCTAACCTCGTTTTCCGGTCAGTATGTGGACTCGGAAGGGCGGGTGTCTGTGCATCCGCGTGTACGCCCTCGCGGCGGCTCTCGTGGCGGCCATTGCCCCCGCTTCGGCCGCGCAGACGAATACAGGAGAGATCGCCGGCGTCATCGAGGACGCCTCCGGCGGCGTACTGCCTGGCGCCACAGTCGTTGCCACGCATCCGGCGAGCGGCGCCATCGTCGAGCGCGTGACCGATGCCGCGGGCCGGTTCGTCCTGCCGGCATTGCGGATCGGCACCTGGGATGTCACGGTCACGATGCCCGGCTTCGCCCCGCAGACGCGCGCGGGGATCCAGATCGAGATCGGTCGCACCTTCACGCTCGACGTCACGCTCGCCGTCCAGGGCCTCGAGGAACAGGTCGTCGTGCAAACGGTGATCCCCGTGCTGCAGTCGACGACCGCGGAGATCAGCGACGTCATCGAGAACCGCGAGGTCGTCCAGATTCCGCTGAATGGACGAAATTTCCTCGCGCTGGCGCAGTTGAGCGACGCGGTCGTGATCCCGCCCGGCGGCACGCGCGGTGACGCGCTGCAACAAGCGGGGCCGCTTCCGAACGTGGGCGGCCAGCGGTCGGGCCACAACATCTACCTCCTCGACGGCGCCAAGATCACCGACGAGTTGTTCAACAATCTCGTGATCAACCCGTCGGTCGATTCGATCCAGGAATTCCGGATTCAGAAGTCGATGTATCCCGCCGAGTTCGGCGGCAAGGCATCGGCGCTCATCAACGTGGCCACGCGGGCGGGCTCGAACGCGATCACCGGGAGTCTCTTCGAGTTCCGTCGCGACGAGCGGTTCGATTCGCCGAACTACTTCCATCCGAAGAGCGAGCCGATCCCGCCGCTCCGGCAGAATCAGTTCGGCGGTGCGCTCGGCGGACCGCTCGTCCGCGATCGCAGCTTCTTCTTCGGCAGCTACGAAGGGCAGCGCATGCGGCGGGCGCTGACGCGCACGTTCCCGGTGCCGCCGGCGGAGGTGCGGTCGGGCGACTTCTCCGGCGTGGCGCCCGTGTGCGATCCGCTCACCATCCCGACGACCGGCGCGTGCGCGCCGTTTCCGGGCAACCGCATCCCGGCCGGTCGCATCGATCCGATCGCGGCGGCGCTGCTCGAGCGCGTGCCGCTGCCGACATCGGCGGCACCGGTGCAGAACCTGACCTCGATCGAAGAGCAGAACCGCGATGTGGATCAGATCAGCCTCCGCCTCGACCATCGTCTCGGCGCCGCAAGCCAGATCTTTGGCCGCTTCAGCACGTTCGACGCCGAGGAGCAGCAGCCGTTCGGCGCCGGTGCGCTGGAGGAAACGCTCGTGCCCGGCTTCGGGCGAACCCTGACCACCCGGACCCGCAACCTGGTCGTCAGCCACACGCACGTGTTTGGCGCGACGGTGTTGAACGAGTTGCGCGCCGGCTGGATGTCGGTCACCGGCGGGCAGGCGAGCGTGAACCGCGGCATCGATTTCGCCGGCAGCGCTGGGTTGCTCGGGGTGACGCGCGATCCTCGAGACGTCGGCTTCCCGCAGGTCTCCTTCAGGGGGCTGTACAGCGCCATCGGCGATCCAACGTCGTTCGTCTCTCGCGACAACCAGCACGTCGAGCTGTACGACAACGTGACGGTCGACCGCGGCGCGCACCGCTTCAAGTTCGGCGCCTATTACTTTCATCTCCAGCTCAGGCCCGAGCAGCCCGACAACGCGCGGGGCGCGTTCACCTACACCGGGCAGTTCACCGGCAACGCGTTCGCCGACTTTCTGCTCGGCTACCCGACGTCGGCGACCTCCGGCATCGGGCGCGGCGACGAGAACGGACGCGCCAACTGGCTGCACGTATACGCGCAGGACGACTGGGAGGCGCGCCGGAACCTGACGTTCAATCTCGGGCTGCGGTACGAATTCAACCAGCACATGTACGACGTCAACGACCGGTTGTCATCGGTCGATCTGTCGGTGCCAGGTGGGCGATTCGTCGTCGCCGGCAGGACCGCGCATCCCAGTGGGCAGGCGCTGCTCCCACTGGTGCCCATCCCTTATGTGAGCGCGGAGGAAATCGGCTGGGGACGCGGACTGCTCGATCCCAGCACCGTGCGGCTGGCGCCGCGGACCGGATTCGCGCTGACGTTGAACGATGGACGCGCGGTCGTCCGGGGCGGCTACGGGATCTTCCTGAATCAGTGGGCCTACAGCGTCCAGACCGCCTTTGCCCGCAACCTGCCGTTCTTCTACACACAGCAGGTGGACGTGCCGTCTGATGTGCGCGTGCCGCCACTTCGGACCCGCGACATCCTCGCTGGCAACCCGACCGGGACGGTTGGCGCCTCGATCATGGACTACGACTACAACGTCGAGTACAGCCAGACGTGGAGCGGCGGCCTCCAGTACGAGCTGCTGCCCGCGACGATGGCGGAGGTCGCGTACATGGGGACGTGGACGATCGGCGCCGACAACGCAACCGTGCGCAACGTCCCGGAGCCCGGCTCTGGGTCGATCCAGGCGCGCCGGCCGATTCCGCAGCTGAGCCGCATCAACGCCATTCGCTTCGACGGCCGCTCCATCTACCACGGCGTGACGTTCAAGCTGGAACGCCGGCTGCGCGGCGGCTACGCCTATAACGTGAGCTATACGCTTTCTTCGTCGCAGGATGACGCGTCGAGCCCCGGCCCGACCGAGTCGGAAGCCAACGTGCCGCAGAACGTGCGGGACATCTTCAGCGAGACTGGTGAATGGGCGCGCTCGAGCTTCGATCACCGGCATCTGTTCGTGGCAAGCGGCACGTACGAGATCCCGTTTGAGCGCGGGCCGCGGTGGCTCGAATCCGCGCTTCGCGGCTGGCGCGTCAACACGGTCGTCCTCGCGCAGTCGGGCGCGCCGTTCACCG
The DNA here is from genome assembly GCA_016184455.1 of Acidobacteriota bacterium. Taxonomy (GTDB): domain Bacteria; phylum Acidobacteriota; class Vicinamibacteria; order Vicinamibacterales; family UBA2999; genus MELF01. The sequence continues at coordinate 6,410 of JACPCS010000125.1, read as the reverse complement.
TCAACCTCGGCGTGGATCAGGCGAACATCGGGGCCGGGCCGGCGCAGCGTCCCGACGAGCTGCGCGACCCGAACCTGCCGCGCGGCCAGCGGACCGCCGACCGCTGGTTCGACACCGACGCGTTTGCGCTTCCCGCGCCATTCGCCTTCGGCAGCGCGCCGCGGAACAGCGTGCTCGGGCCGGAACTCGTCACGGTCGATCTCGCGCTGGCCAGGACGTGGCGCGCCGGCGGCTCAGCGGTCGTCGAGCTGCGGTGGGAGGTGTTCAACCTGCTCGACCGCGCGAACTTCGACGTGGCGAGCCGCTTGTTCGGCACGCCCAACTTCGGCCGGATTTTCAGTGCCAAGAGTCCACGCGAGATGCAGTTCGGCGTGCGGCTGGCATTTTGAGAGCCACTTTTTACAGGATTCTTACAACTGCCCGGGGTGGGCAGCGGTAGGCTTCGGCTCATGCCTCTGGCGTTGGCGGTGGCCGATCCGGACGTGCTGGCCATGACGAGGGACGACCGAGACCTGTATTCGGGTCTGATTCGCCTGCACATCCTCCATCACGCCGAAAAGGAGCCGATCTTCGGGTTGGGCATGATGGAAGAGCTGGCGCGGCATGGCTATCGCCTGAGCGCGGGCACGCTTTATCCCATCCTTCACGGGCTCGAGGCCAAGGGCTATCTGAAGGCGACCGAGTACCGGAACGGCCGCCACGCACGCCGCATGTACCGGGTGACCCCGGCCGGGCGGCGGGCGCTGGCCGCAGCGAAGGCCAAAGTCCACGAGCTCTTCGGCGAGCTCTTCGAAGGCGAATAGCCAGCCGCCTTCCCGACCAATTCCCTTGACCATCCCCTGACGGCGCAGTAGAGTGGCGCGATATATCGACATTCGATATCGTCACGCGGTGACGATATCCGAGTCCGAAGAGCGCCCCTATGTCGCACGTTCGCTGTGTCGCCGCCCCCTGTCTGGCACTGACCCTCGCCGCTGCCACGGCGGGCGCTCAGACGCCGGCGCCGCCGTCGCCCCTGACGCTGCCCCAGGCGGTCCAGTACGCCGTCGAGCACTATCCGGCCATCCAGGCGTCGCTGGCGCGGGTCTCGGCGCAGCAGGCCGGGGTGGACCTCGCGCGCACCGCGTACCTCCCGCGGGTCGATTACGGAATCCAAATCAACCGGGCCACTCGCAACAATGTCGCGGGCCTGCTCCTCCCGGGCACGCCCGTCCCGCCGATTTCGGGTCCGGCATCCGATTCGGCGTCCTCGTCCACGATCTGGGGCACCGCGACCGGCCTGCTGCTCTCGTGGGAGACGTTCGATTTTGGGCTGCGCCGCGCCAGCGTCGGGCTCGCGGAAGCCGAAGTCACGCGGGCCCGAACCAGCGCCGATCTGACGCGGCTGGAGGTCGGGGTCAGGACGGCTGACGCCTTCCTTCGGCTCGCCGCGGCGCAGGAGACGGTCCGCGCCGCCCGCGCAAACGTCGAACGGCAGGAGGTCTTCGCGAACTCCGTCGCCGTGCTCGTCAAGAACGAGTTGAGGCCAGGCGCCGACGACTCTCGCGCGCAGGCGGAGCTGGCGCTGGCGCGGATTCAGCTGATTCAGGCCGAACAGGCGGAACAGATCGCGCGGGCGCAGCTCGCGCAATGGCTCGGCGTGACGCCGGCGGGCGTGCAGATCGCGGCAGCGCCGCTGCTGGAGACGGCACCGCTGCCGCCTCCGGTGCCGGCCACCCCGGCGGTGCATCCGCTGGCCGAGACCCAGATGGCGGCCGTCACTTCGAGCCGTGCCCTGCAGAACGTGCTCGGCCGGTCGTACGTCCCGCGCATCGACTTCCAGACGGCGTACTCGGTGCGTGGGAGCGGTGCCCTCGCCAACGGGGTCAACCTCGGGGGCGGCCGCGGCCTCGATTTCGACACGCCGAACTGGGCCGCCGGCCTGACCGCCACCTTTCCGCTCTTCGACTGGTTTGCGGTGCGCGAACGGAAGCGGATCGAGGCGCAGCACGAGCGCGCCGAGCTCGCCGGCTACGACCGCGTGGTCCAGGAGCTGTCATCGCAGTCCGAACAGGCGCGTGCGGAGTTGGACGGCGCACGTCGCATTGCGCAGAACACGCCGATCCAGTTGACGGCCGCGCGCGTGCTGGAGCAGCAGTCGCGCGCGAGATACGAGGCGGGGCTGGCGACGATTATCGAGGTCGCCGACGCGCAGCGGCTGCTGCTGCAGTCGGAAGTGGGAGATGCCGTGGCCCGACTCGGCGTCTGGCGCGCGCTCGTCGCCGAGGCGGCCGCACGAGGGGATCTGACGGAGCTCTTGAGATAACCATGTTGCTGATACGCGCGGCCCTGCGGCGTCCGGTCACGATCCTCATCGTCCTCGTCGGCATCGCGCTGCTCTCGCTGTTGGCGGTGCGGCGGATGAGAATCGACATCTTCCCGAACCTCGGGACGCCGGTGATCTACGTCGCCCAGCCGTATGGCGGCATGGATCCAGCCCAGATGGAAGGGTACATCGCCTTCTACTACGAGTATCACTTCCTCTATATCACCGGCATCGAGCACGTCGAGTCGAAATCGATTCAAGGCGCGACGCTCTTGAAGCTCTTCTTCCACGAAGGCACCGATATGAGCCAGGCGATGGCCGAAACGGTGGGGTACGTCAATCGCGCCCGGGCCTTCATGCCGCCCGGCACGGTGCCGCCGTTCGTCACGCGCTTCGACGGGGGCAGCGTACCCGTCGGCTATCTGGTGTTTTCGAGTGAGACACGGGCGCTCGGGGAAATCCAGGACCTCGCCCTGAACCGTGTGCGCCCGATGTTCGGCACGCTGCCCGGTGTGTCCGCGCCGCCGCCGTTCGGCGGCAACCAACGGACCGTCGTGGTGCGTATCGATCCCAATCGGCTGCGCGCCTATCGCATGTCCGGCGAAGAAGTTGTTCAGGCATTGACCCTTGGAAACGTGATCACGCCGTCCGGAAACGTCCGCATCGGCGATTTCACGCAGATGGTGCCGGCCAACTCGGTCGTCCCGAATATTCAGGAGCTGATGGAGATTCCGGTCCGCGTCGGCGCCGGTCCCACCGTCTTTCTGCGCGACGTCGGGTACGTCGAGGACAGCTCCGACATTCTGACCAGCTACGCGCTCATCAACGGGAAGCGCAGCGTCTACATCCCGGTGACCAAGCGAGCCGACGCATCGACACTGGACGTGGTGCGGAACGTCCAGGAGGCGCTGCCGGGCATGCGCGCGGCGATTCCCGGCGACATCGACGTGGACTTCGCGTTCGATCAGTCGGGGTACGTGACCAACGCGATTCGGTCGCTCGTCACCGAAGGCGCGCTGGGGGCGTTGCTGACGGGTCTCATGGTGCTGCTCTTCCTGCGGCACTTCCGGAGCTCCATCATCGTGGTCCTGACGATCCCGCTCGCGCTCCTGGCGGCGGTGGTCGCGCTGTGGGGCGCTGGTCAGACGATCAACATCATGACGCTCGGGGGCCTGACGCTCGCCATCGGGATCCTCGTGGATGAATCGACGGTCGCCATTGAGAACATCCACACGCACCTGGCGCGTGGCAAGAAGCGCGCGCGAGCCGTCGTGGACGCGGTATCCGAAGTCGCCGTGCCGATGATGCTGGCGATGCTCTGCGTGCTGGCGGTGTTCGCGCCGTCGTTCTTCATGGTCGGGGTGGGGCGGGCCCTGTTCGTCCCGTTGGCGCTGTCGGTCGGCTTCGCGATGGCCGCTTCCTACATCCTGGCGCTCACGTTCGTTCCCATCCTGTACACATGGATCGGCGGCGAGCATCACGGGTCCGGCGACGGCGGTCTGTTCGAGCGGTTTCGAGGCCTGTACGGCCGGGGCGTGACCGCGGGTGTGCGGCTGCGCTGGGCGGTCCTCTTCGTCTACCTTGGCGTTTCGGCGGCGATCATCTACGGTGTCGGCGGCGCCCTCGGCACCGAGATCTTTCCGAGCGCCGATTCGGGCCAGATCCAGCTCCGGCTCCGAGCGCCCACGGGCACGCGTGTCGAGCGGACGGAGATCATGGCGCTCGACGTGCTCGACGCGATTGCGGAAGAGGTGGGGCCTCAAAACGTGCAGGCCAGCCTCGGCTTCGTCGGTTCGCAGCCGTCGAGCTATCCGGTGAACCTCATTCATCTCTGGACCAGCGGTCCACACGAGGCCGTGCTCCTGGTGTCGTTGAAGCCGGAGCGGACCCTGTCGACAGTGGCGCTGCAGGAGCGGCTGCGCTCGCACATCGAGGAGATTGCGCCGGGGGCCGTCGTGTCGTTCGAGGCAGCCGACCTCGTCAACCAGGTCATGAGCTTCGGCTCGCCCACGCCGATCGAAGTCGCAGTTGCAGGGGCGAATATGGCGGCGAGCCGAGGGTACGCGGACAAGCTGAAAGCGGAGATGAGCAGGATCCCGGCGCTGCGGGATCTCCAGTTCGGCCAGGCGCTCGATTACCCCGTCTTGCGGGTCGAGATCGACCGCGAACGTGCCGGGCAATTGGGCGTGACGGTCGGTCAGGTCGGTCGATCGCTCGTGGCCGCGACCTCGTCGAGCCGGTTCGTCACCCCCAACTACTGGGCGGATCCGGACACGGGCATCGCCTACCAGGTGCAGGTCGAAATTCCGCAGCACGAGATGTCGTCGGCGGAAGATGTCTTGAACGTGCCGGTGATGCAGAATGGCGCGCCGCGACCGCTGCTCGGCGATATCGCGACGGTCTCGGAACAAACCGCGATCGGCGAATACCACCGCTATAACCAGCAGCGCATGATTACCCTGACCGCGAACGTGTCAGGTGAAGACCTGGGGTCGGCCTCGCGCGAGGTGTTTGCGGCAGTCGCCAGAGCCGGCGATCCGCCAGGCGGAGTGACCGTCACGGTGCGAGGGCAGGTCGCACCGATGCAAGACACCTTGGACGGTTTGACGGTCGGTCTCGGACTCGCCGTGGTCGCCATCTTCCTGCTGCTCGCGGCCTACTTCCAGTCACTCAAGATTGCGCTGATCGTCATCGGCACGATTCCCGCGGTGATCGCCGGCGTGGCGCTCGGCCTCTTCGCGACGGGAAGCACGCTCAACGTGCAGTCGTTCATGGGCGCCATCATGGCGATCGGTGTGGCGGTCGCCAACGCGATCCTGCTCGCCACGTTCGCCGAACAGTACCGGCAGGAGGGCGCGGCGGCGGGCGACGCGGCGACGCGCGGCGCCACCAGCCGCCTGCGGCCGATCCTCATGACGACATTCGCGATGATTGCGGGGATGATTCCGGTCGCGATGGGCGCCGAGCAGCTCGCGCCGCTCGGCCGCGCGGTGATCGGAGGCCTGGCCGCGTCCACCGTTGCCACTCTGCTGGTGCTGCCTGCGCTCTTCGCGATCGTGCAGGGCCGCGCCGGCGCGACGTCTCCCTCGCTCGATCCCGACGACGTCATGAGCCGCCACTATTCAGGAGAGGAAGCATGACCCGCGCGTGGGTGCTGACGCTCGTCGCCCTCGTGGTCCCGTGTCTCAGTTCCGCTCAGTCCGTCGAGACGACGACGGTCGTGGCTCGGCGGCTCAACAAGACGCTGACGCTGCCCGGCGACCTGGCGCCGTATCAGGGAGTCGACATTCGCGCCAAGGTCTCGGGATTCGTCGAGTCGATCGCGGTCGATCGGGGAACCTGGGTCAAACACGGACAAATCCTGGCGCGGTTGTCGGCGCCGGAGCTGCGGGCGCAACGCGCCGAAGCCGAGGCGAAGCTGCAGGCGGTGCGGGCCCAGCAGGCCGAGGCCCAGGCGAAGATGGTGGCCGCGCAGAGCACCTACGATCGCCTCAAGGCTGCCAGCACTACGCCTGGCGTGGTGGCCGGCAACGACCTGGAGGTCGCCGAGCGCACGTTCGAGGCGGCGCAGGCGCAGGTCGACGCGCTCGTGAAGAGCGGGATGGCCGCGGAAGCCAGCATCAAGGCCGTCGCCGAGCTGGAGGCGTACCTCGAGATCGCGGCGCCGTTCGACGGCGTGATCACCGAGCGCGACGTGCATCCCGGCAGTCTCGTCGGGCCCTCGGCGGGGCCCTTGGTCAGGATCGAGCAGGTCTCGAGGCTGCGCCTCACCGTCCCCGTCCCCGAAGCGTACGTGGGCGCCATCATGCGGGGCACGAAGGTCGACTTCCGCGTATCGGCGTTTCCCACGCAGACGTTCCAGGGCACCATCGCGCGCCCGGCCTTTTCGCTCGACGTGAAGACGCGCAGCATGCTCGTCGAGCTGGACGTATCCAATTCCAGGCTCACGCTGGCCCCCGGGATGTACGCCGAGGTGGAGTGGCCGATTGCCCGCGCGCAGACGAGTCTCTTCGTGCCGGCGACCGCCGTGGTCCGCACCTCGGAGCGCCAGTTCGTCGTCCGTGTGCGCAAGGGCATTGCCGAGTGGGTTGACGTCCGGCGCGGC